>CAINOO010000041.1 GCA_903851535.1 uncultured Chlorobiaceae bacterium
AAAGTCGATTACGGACAAGAGGAAGCGACACTTGTGCAGGGTGATGATCCGAGAAAATACTCCATGATGACCAAAAAGTTTCTTGCCGACGAAAACGGTGCTCTGAAAGCTGTTGAAGTTTCAAAGGTGGAGTGGGTTAAAACTGATGGACGGTATTCGCCGCTGCCGGTTGCTGGTACTGAACAGATTATTCCTGCCGAGCTTGTCCTGCTTGCCATGGGCTTTATCGGGCCCGATGAGCATCTTCTTCAGCAGCTTCAGGTTGTTCAGGATGAGCGCTCAAATATCAAGGCAACTGACAAAAAATATCTCACCAATCGCGAACGCATTTTTGCTGCCGGCGATGCCCGTCGTGGACAGAGTCTCGTGGTATGGGCAATTCATGAGGGTCGATCAGCCGCTCGAGAGTGTGACCGGTTTTTGATGGGAGAAACAAGTCTGCCCTAAACGATTGAGGCGGCTCAGGTGTTATAACCCGTACATCAAAGAATATTTTTAATCAAGCATGCTTATGGAACAGCAGAAACTCAGGGAGCTTCTCGAAACGCTTCATCAGGAGCTCGAACAGGTTGATACCGTCGATAAAAATACGGTAGCGGTTTTAACGAACCTCAGAGAGGATATAAGCAAACTTGTTATTGAAAACGTTGGCGCTATGCATGAGAATGAATCACTTATGGAGCGCATGAGAGAGGCTGTTGATCACTTTGAGGCCGGCCATCCCAAACTGAGTATGACCATTCAGCATGTACTGGATAGTCTGGCAAATATGGGATTTTAAAAGACAGCTATATTAACATTTTGAAGGCTCGAGTGTTTCATGACAAGAGAAAGAGAAACGGGAAAAGGTAAAGCCAGAGGTGGCAACGGGAATGGGAACAGCAATGATCAGGTTTTCTGTTCATTTTGTGGCAGAAGTGCTCAGGAGTCCACGAGTATGGTTGCCGGGCCGAGAGCATTTATTTGCGACCGTTGCATTAAAACATCCTATGAGATCCTGCGCAAGGAGCTCAGCGCGATACAGCAGCCGGAACGACCTTCAGAAAAGCCGTTTCAGCCACGACTTGTAAGTCCGAAAGCCATCATGGACTCTCTTGACCAGTATGTTGTCGGTCAGGAAATAGCCAAAAAGTCGCTCTCGGTAGCGGTGTACAATCATTACAAAAGGATTGAATCACAGGAATGGACGCGCGATGACGATGGTGTCGTTATAGAAAAGAGCAATATTCTTCTTATCGGGCCTACCGGTACAGGGAAAACTCTTCTTGCCCAGACGCTTGCCAATCTGCTTGAAGTTCCGTTTTCCATTGTTGACGCTACGTCGTTGACTGAAGCCGGCTACGTGGGAGATGATGTTGAAACCATTCTTGCCCGTTTGCTTCATGCATCAGATTTTAATCTTGAGCGTGCAGAACGCGGTATTATCTATGTTGACGAAATTGATAAAATTGCCCGCAAATCAGCCAATGTATCTATAACCCGCGACGTTTCGGGCGAGGGAGTCCAGCAGGCTCTTTTGAAGATTCTTGAAGGTGCCGTTGTAGGCGTTCCTCCTAAAGGTGGCCGTAAGCACCCCGAGCAGCAGTTGATCAACATCAATACCAAAAACATTCTCTTTATCTGCGGAGGTGCTTTTGAAGGTCTTGACCGCCTGATTGCCCGAAGAGTCTCAAAATCGTCCATGGGCTTTGGCGCAAAGGTTAAGCATGGTCAAACTGGCTACGATCCTGAAATCCTCAAGCTTGTCATGCAGGACGACCTGCACGAGTATGGGCTGATACCAGAGTTCATCGGTCGCCTGCCGGTCATTTCCACCCTTGATATGCTTGATGCAAAAGCATTGCGCAACATTCTTGTTGAACCTAAAAACGCCATTACCAGGCAGTATAAAAAGCTGTTTGAAATGGATGGCGTAGAGCTTGAGTTTACCGACGAAGCTCTGGACAAAGTTGTCGGAATTGCCATTGAGCGAGGAACAGGGGCTCGGGCACTGCGCTCCGTGCTTGAAAATGTAATGATCGACATCATGTTTGAACTGCCTTCGATGAAAGGTATCCATAAATGCGTCATTACAGCCGACACCATAGAGAATAAAGCAGCACCGGAGTATGTGTCAGGCACAAGGAAACAGAAAAAAACCGCATAAAGTGCAAAACTGGGGATTACTCCCTTTGCATTTTATAAATGATATTCTATATTTCGACCCGTTCGAAAAGGACGATTAGCTCAGTTGGTTAGAGCGCTACATTGACACTGTAGAGGTCAGAAGTTCGAATCTTCTATCGTCCACAACCCACTTAAAAGCCTGCAAAATAACAACTTGCAGGCTTTTTTCTTTCCCCTTAAAACGCTTGAAATCACTTCGTTTTTATCGTTTTTGATCGTTGTTGAGCCTTTTTTATATTGTTTTTGTTACGCCATTGCCACGCGAAAACGTACCTCTAACTTCATGGGGGCTATTATGAGACTTGTTTTAAGACATCGGGTTATGACTGGCAGGCAGCAGCCAGGTTGCCATTCATTCTATCTTGAGATTTATCATAATGGGAAGCGCTCATATGAGCCTCTGGATATTGTTGCAGATCCAAAAGACAAGGCCAATTACCGGCAGACGATTCAATTCTGTCAGGATGTTATGGCCAAGCGCCAGCTTGAGCTGAAGGGATTGTCCACCGGTTTGAAAATATCACCGGCAGAGTATGACAGCGGTGATTTCCTCTCCTATTGCGGGCAGCTCGCCGATAAAACGTTGAATAAAAATACCCGGCAAAACTGGAAGGATGCCATTAAGAGTCTGGCCCGATTTGCTCCCGATGGTATCAGATTCAGAGATCTGAGTCATCAGTGGCTGGAGGCTTATCAGGGTTATCTTCTCAACGCACATGCACAGAATACTGCTCGAACCTATTCGACCAAAATCCGGCAGGCCATTTCAAAAGCTGAGCAGGATGGATATGTTGTCGATAATCCTAACAAGTTGGTTCCTCAGATTCCGGAACATGAAGGAGAAATTAAATACCTTTACTTTGAAGAAATCATGCTTCTGGCCAAGACGCCGCACCGACATCTTGGGCGCAGAGCTGCTTTTCTGTTCAACTGCTTTGTTCCTGTTCGCTCCGGTGACCTTGTCAATATGAATGAATCGAATATAAGACCGGATGGCATCGGCGGTTTCGAGGTCTATTTCCGCCAGGCAAAAAAACAGCGGATAGAGTCTATTCCTGTTTCTGAACAGGGTATGATCTATCTTCGGGAGGCTCGGGAGCTTGCAAAGAAGAGGCTCGGAAGAGAACTTAACGCAGACGACAAGATATTCAATGTGGGACATAAAAAATGGTATGGCGGCATGTTGAAAGTCTGGGCACAGCGTGCTTTCGAGCTTTATGGGCATGAACTGTCGCATGAAATCCGCAACCATTTCAGTTGGGCATGCAAGGACATCTCCCCCCACTGGGCAAGGCATACTGGTGCAACGATGTTGTTGAACGCGGGGGCAGACCTTGACGCTGTAGGCGATATTCTCGGACACCGGGATCGAAAAACCACCATAAGATACGCGAAAATTCATCCTCGCACTAAACGCAGTACCATTGCGATGATGCCATCTATCTAGGCATAAGGTACAAATGACAGGGACTTTCAAAAGTGGCGTAAACAAATGGGAATACATCGGTCACCACATAGTTCGCTCGTCCGATCTGTTTTTGCTTTGCGAGCAGGATCGCAATGATCCGGAGAGTGAGCCTCCTTTTATCGCA
>CAINOO010000042.1 GCA_903851535.1 uncultured Chlorobiaceae bacterium
ACTGCCGTCATCTTGCGATGGGGTTGGTTCAGCCGGAGTCGCTCCACCAGGTTTCGATGCCAGCTCCTGCTTGCCCGTAGCGACTTGCAAGCGCTTCTCAACAAAGGGAAGTATCAGCCGCTTGTAGAGTTCAAGAAATGTTGCCTGCTCTTCGGGAGAGTGAGCCACAACCGGGCAGAGCCACTGGTCGAGCCGCTCAAGGTCACCCGCATCAATGGCTTTCATCAGCACATAATGGAGCAGTTCAAAAGTATCGACACCAAACTTGAACCCTTGTTCCCGTAAAAGCTCAAATAGCTCATCGAAGGGGAAGTGATGATTGGCTACAATATATGCCTCTGTTTCTCCCATCGTCATCCTTTGAGCTTGTGCTTTTCTATTGCATCGACAACGGCTTTCAGGTCCGACTCTTCCTTGGCAAGAATCGACATCCCGCTCAACAGCGTCGCAGCATTTGCTGATGAGCTACTGAAAGAAATCAGCTCATCAGCACTGAACCCGTTCTCTTGCATCCACCAGATCCAGAGAATCAACTCATGTGTGGCTGGTTTTTTGCCGGTAACAAGATCACTGATCGCTAAAAAGAGGTTGATGAATTTTGCAGCGCTCTTTTCATCAAGTTTGCGCAAGATTCGCTTTTTTTTGAGAAGAATCTTCATAAGCAACTCCTTGTCGGGCATGTCGATATGAAAGTAGACGCAGCGGCGTAGAAAGGGTTCCGGCAAGGTTTTTTCGGAGTTGCTGGTAAGAATCACCACCGGTTTGTACACCTCATCACCCTCTTTCCTGTAAAACGAAGGGCTGGTCTCCTTGGCCGATTTCAACTCCGGTACCTCGAAGCACATGGTTTCAATCAACGAGAGGATATCGTTAGGCAAATCACGCGGAGCCTTGTCGATTTCGTCAATCAGCACCACCCTGCGACGGCGTTGCTGCTCTTTATTCTGGCCGATCGAGTCACAGATTGCACGGCCCAGCGCCTCATAGTGAATAAAGTCTTTTTCAATCTCAAAGGCTTTCAGTTCACAGGCCGTTCCCTTTTCAATATTCACCCGGTGAAAATGGGCAAGGCTGTCGTAGCGGTAGAGCAAGTCGGTGGCAACCGAATCGGTTCGCGTGGCAAATGGTACGACCTCACCCCATCCAAAACGATCGGCAATGTGGTGCGCAAGGTCCGATTTTCCGGTACCCGGTACGCCGGTCACCAAAAGCGGCTTTTGCAGCATCAGGGCAACATTCAGCGCCCTGACCAGCCCCTCCGAGGGCATGTACCCTTCACCCGGCAAGATTTTCGGCAATTGCACCGCTGCATTCACCGCCCTATTTTCGTAGAAGTTGTATTGTTCCATAGTTTGGCTCATGCTTGAAGTTACTTTTTACAAAACTGTAATTTTTCAACAGCCTCCCGGAAGCTCATGGATGAAAGACCTGCCACCAGAGCGGGATTATAGCTGTAACAATAATCATAATGGTCACAAAAATGGCCAAGATCATGGAGGCTTACATGTTCATACTCATCATCATAGAGGCAAATACAGTTGTCTGGCAGGCTCACTTTTGGACGCACTTTTTCATTCAAGTGCAGAAAAAGATAGAGCGGACTCTCCAGCTCCAGTAACTCCCAAAGCTTAAGGTATTCACCTATCAACAGTGCATTATAATTCTCAACCGAATGGACAATAAAATGGGTCTCTTTTTGCTTTTTTTTCTTAAAATGATCGTAAATACCAGATAAATCTTCATTCAGCTCAAAATGAAAATTCATAAAATCAACCCAACTTTTGATCATTTCATCCATTGATTCAAGATAAATACAATCTTCAAGACTGTCACCTTTTACACTGGCAAGATTTTTTTGCTGATTGCCAGGACGCGAATAACATACATGTAAAATTTCCGGGATTTTATCTGAAAATGCCTGACTGTCATCTTCAATCATGATAACCTTCAGCTTCTGCTCTTTCCAGCGAAGTTTATTAAAACTGTGTTTTATTTTTTTATGGTCCAGATGACACCATTTTTTAACAGGATCATCTTTATAGTTGCCTGTCCCTCTCTTTTCCCTGCTATTATCTTTCACATACAAAGACAAAAGACATTTCAATTCGTATGCACAGTCGATTTTTTCAGAATCACTCATACCGATAGAATATTTTCGACGTTTCACGTTGATAACAGAACGATCAATTTCAGTAAATTCTATTGTTTCTGCTTCCCTGAAAGCGCGCTCAAGATTACCCGGATCATCGAGCATACAGATGATTTCCTCAACACTCATACAAAAGATTTTTTTTATTACCAAAAGGTACAGTCAACCGAGATATTGGGCAAGCAAACACTTCATCTCGTCAATCCAGTTCATTTTTTCATAGTCGCTCATTCCAATAGCATATTTTCGACGTTTCATGGTAAAAACTGTATGATCACTGCCCCTGAACGGAATTGCTTCCGCTTCCCTCAAAGCATCAGGAATGGTCGCCGGATCGCCGAGCATATCAATAATTTTCTGGATTGGTATTTTTGACTTGATCGCCTCGATACATTTCAGAAATTCCGGATGAGAACTATCACCATTCCAGCCCAAAAGATCGGCATACTGGATAAACTCAAACGGCGAAGGCGGATCGACATCATCAAGACGTAAAGCCACAAGAATTCCCTTCTCTTTTCCTGCCTCGACCTCCCTTTTCACCCACTCGTGCTGACCGAGATCAACTGACTCAGAAGTCCAGACAACCAGCACACAGCGCGATGCATCGAGTAAACGCCGAATTTCGTCAGGCCATGTCACCCCCGGTAAAAAATCTCTCTTGTCGATTTTTGGCTGCCAACCATGCTCTTCAAGCGCCCTCACAATGGGTTCAACCCTGGCAAGATCCTTGCGGGCATAACTGATAAAAATATCCTTGATCATACCTGTTTGCAATTGCTGATGAGGATTCAAAAAAAATTTCCGGCCGCCACAAGGCGGCATTTTCTGTTGTCGGTCGTTCCCGCAAAATTATGGTGCACAGCAGCGCTCCGCTTGCTGCCGTTCACCACAATTTTGGTAACTGCCCTTTTGCTCAAGAGTAAAGCCGGAAGGGACTGCACATTAAACTACGGGACGAACAC
>CAINOO010000043.1 GCA_903851535.1 uncultured Chlorobiaceae bacterium
CTGAATGACGATGAGACGCTCACCTACCTGCACAGCACGATTTCATCAAACCGTCACCCGGTTCTGGCTCCCGGCATCCCGATGTATCTCGATGCCCTGCTGCCCGATCAGGCGTTGACCGTGGCCGATATTCCCATGCTTGGCGGAAACTTTATTCCTACTGTCACTTTTACCGGGTTTCCTTCGAGCTCTTTGCCGGGTATTCTTGACGAACTGAACCACCTGGAGATCGAGTACCGGTGGGTGACCCGCTTTATCTGCCTGGACAAGGAAGATGCCCGCAAAGAGATTGAGCGGTTCAGACGACAGTGGTGGTCAAAGCGAAAGAACCTGCTCACCATGCTGAAAGAGGAGGCGACCAAGGAGGCTTCGGCACTGCTTGACAGTGATGCCTCCAACAAGGCCGCCGATGCCGATGCGGCGTTGCAGGAGCTTGGTGAGGATCTGGTGTCGTTCGGCTTGATGACCTGCACCGTCACGGTTTCCCATGCCGATGTGCAGGAGGCCATGCGGAGAATTCGCCGGGTGAAGCAGGTGATCCAGAGCAAGGGGTTTGTGGTCAAAGAGGAGACCCTGAACAGCAAGGAGGCGTGGCTTGGCAGTCTGCCGGGCCATGTCTATGCCAATGTCCGCAGGCCGATGATCAGCACGGTTAACCTCGCCCACATCATGCCACTTTCGGCTATCTGGGCAGGAGAGACCGAAAACAGGCACCTGAAATCAGTCACGGGCAGCGGCCAGTACCATATGATGTGTTCGACTACCGGCAGCACGCCCTTTCGTTTCAACCTGAACGTCGGTGATGTCGGACATACCCTTATTATCGGGCCGACCGGCGCCGGAAAATCAACCCTGCTTTCCATGATGGCCCTGCAGTGGCTGCGGTACCCGAAAGCGCAGGTGGTGATTTTTGACAAAGACCGTTCTGCCCGTGCGGCCACCTTGGCTGTTCAGGGGGCATTCTACGAACCGGGTGGTGACGAGGCGGCTTTGGCATTCCAGCCGCTTGCTTTCATTGAGGAGCAGCAGGAGCGTATCTGGGCGGCAGAGTTTGTGGTGTTGCTGCTGAAAGAGCAGGGGGTTGCAGAAAATCCCGGCATGAAAAAAGAGATTGATGCAGCCCTGCAAAACCTTGCGACCTATGAAAAAGCCTCAAGAACCCTGACGGTGTTTACGGAGCTGGTGCAGTCCAAAGAGGTGAGAGAGGCGATTCGCCCCTACACCATGCGGGGCAACTACGGTGCTATTTTTGATGCAGCGGAGGAGATGATGAAGGGGGGAGCGTGGATAACGCTTGAGATGAATGCGCTGATGGGTATGAACCAGGAAGCGGTCATCCCGGCACTCTTCTATCTCTTTCATACGGTAGAGAAGCGGTTTGATGGCAGGCCGACCCTGCTCGTGCTTGATGAAGCGTGGCTGTTTCTGAGGCATCCGGTGTTTATGAACCAGTTGCAGAACTGGCTGAAAAGCCTTCGTAAAAGAAACGTCTATGTTGTTTTTGCAACACAGGAGGTTGCCGATGCGGCTGGTTCTCCGATCATGGCCACGATCCTGTCGGCCTGTCACACGAAAATCTATCTGCCGGATGAAGAGGCGCTGACACCGGCCATGGCGGAGACCTATCAGCGGTTCGGGTTATCGGATGCCGAGATCCAGCTTCTCGCCTCTTTGCAGGCAAAACGGGATTATTACTATCGCTCTGTCAATGGACACAGGGTGTTCAGCCTCAACATGGGGCCGGTAGCACTGACATTTGCCGGTATGTCCAGTCCGGAGGATCAGAAGTTTCTGGATGAGCTGCTCCGAACGGTACGGGCGGAAGAGTGGCCGGAACGGATGCTGCAGTACCGGGGCGTTTCCTGGGCGGCGGATATCCTGAAAGGCGTTACGGCAGTTCCCTTGTCGTCATAATCATCATCAAGGCAGGATGCACATGAGAAAAAGAGTAAAAAGAGTGTTCATCGGGGCGATGTTGCTGGCAGGTTCTCACAGTGTGCCCCTCAGCAGTAACCAGGCTGATGCGGCACTTCCGGTTATTGATCTTTCCAACCTGCAGCAGAGCACGCTGATGGCGGCCAGAATTGCTTCGCAGATTCAGAACCAACTTGAACAGATCCGCAATCAGGAAAGAACCCTGACACGGCTGCCCAACAGTACGTTCGGACCGATCAAAGGCATCTATGACAACAATACCAGAGATCTGAATGGTCTGATTGCCGATGTCCAGGGGATCAGTTTTGATCTCAACCAAATTGATGGCCAGTTCAACCAGCTCTATCCGACCGGCACTTGGGACAACGTCAACAGGAGCCAGTATGAGCAGTATTTCCAGAACTGGAACAAGGAGTTGACTGAGGCGGCCAAAACGGCCATGAAAGCCCAGAGCGTTCTTGAGCGTTCCAGGAACTACAATGATCAGGCGGCGAGTATTCTCGCAAACAGTAATGGTGCTGATGGAGAGGTTCGACAGTTACAGGCAAACAACCAGATGCTGGGGCTTGTGTCTGCTCAGTTGAACGGGCTCACCGAAAACCTTGCGGTAAGTTCGAGGATTACGGCAACGGCGGCAGCAGAAGCGGCGCAGCGGAGAGAAGCTGAGCAGGCGTACAGAAACAAGCTGATGACGGGGTATGGGAATCTCACTATTGAGAATAATGGTGTGACATTACCAGCAATTAAAAAATAAAGGAGATGAACTGTGTATAGAAAAAGAATACGGCAATATGTCATGCTGCTGATTGTTGCAATGATGCTCATTATGTCATTTGGATGTAGTGCTGATAAGAAAACTGAGGAATTGCGGGAGACTCGCAATGAAAGACTCAAAAAAGGGTATGGGAAACTCCCGATAGATAGTGGTGGAATTAAACTTCCCAACA
>CAINOO010000044.1 GCA_903851535.1 uncultured Chlorobiaceae bacterium
ACTTTTTCGGCACACTCTTTTGATTCGATGGCAGGGACTGACCATTCCACCTCCATAAACTCCTTATGCTTGCATGTACATTCCATGATGATAACTCCATTTTTTGTCTTTTTTCAGGCCAGCTTCCACTCTTGTTGAGCTTTATTCATTTCGGCCTTGAGCATACTCAATCCTGACGGCAAATTATGCTGAAGAGTAACCTCTCTCCTTGCAATGCTTCGTTTATGAGCACAGCTCACTTCCGACTCTCAATTCAGGTACATCCTCGTCCAGTATCCCGGCCTGGTGCAACCGCCAGTAATAGCCCTGCCGCCTGAGTAAATCGCCATGTGTGCCACTCTCCACAATCCGCCCCTGTTCGAGCACACATATCGTATCCATCTGCTGCACGGTCGACAAGCGATGGGCAATGACCAGCAGGGTTCGACCTGCCGATACCCGATGAATGGCTTGCTGAAGAACCTCTTCTGTCCGGGAATCGAGGCAGGCCGTCGCCTCATCAAGAATCAGTATCTTCGGGTTAAAAATCAGGACACGGGCAAAAGAGAGCAGTTGTCGTTCACCCGCAGAGAGCGTGCTGCCGCGCTCGGAGAGGATGGTTTCGTATCCCTTGGGTTGGCGCAAAATAAAGGGCTCTGCCCCAACCAGCCTGCACGCCTCCCTGACCCGCTCCTCCGAAATCCCGGACTGGAAAAAACGGATGTTGTCAACAATCGTTCCGGAAAAAAGGGTGACATCCTGCTGAACAATACCAATGGTTCGGCGCAGCACATCCAATGGCCACTCTCGAACATCTTTACCGTCAATGATCACCGCGCCTGACGTGACATCGTAGAACCTTGTCACCAGATTCATGATGGAGCTTTTGCCAGCTCCAGTGGCCCCGACAAACCCGACACGCTCTCCGGGCTTAATAGTCAGGGAAATGTTTTGCAGCACCGGGTGTCCGGAACGATAAGCCAGAGAGACCCTGTCCAGCTCAATCCTGCCGGCAACAGCAGGCGCTTGTGCACCGGCAAGCTCTTGGATATCAGGCACTTCCTGCAAGGTTCGAGTGATACGCTCCGTGGCCACGATAGAGGACTGTAACGTATTCATCTGCTGCGAAAGGGTATTGATTGGCTGGAAAAAGCGCCGGATATAGCCCACAAATGCATACAAAACGCCAAAAGAGATGGTTCCCCCAAGCACTCCTCTTCCACCATACCAGACGAGAGCCGCAATGGCAAGGTCTCCCAACAGTTCGGTGATATTGAAAAAGAGCAGGAACAACTGATTTTCCAGAATGGTCGATTGCAGCAGAGCCTTGTTCCGTTCATCAAGACGCCTCTGTTGTTTTGCTTCCTGATGAAAAATCTGCACAATGGGCATTCCACTGAGATTCTCGGCCAAAAAGCCGATAAGGACGCCCAGCCGATGCCGTACTTCAGTGTTGACCGACCGGATTTTTCTCTGAAAAAAGAGTGCGAGCACGACGACCAATGGCACAAGCAGAAAGCAGTTGAGGGCTATGGTTACGTTCAAGCGAAGCATAAAGAACATGATCAACAGCAGCGTGAAGGCGCCTCTGAGCGTTGTGGCCAAAAACTGGGTAAAGAAATTGTTGAGCGCTTCGGTATCGCTGACCACATTGGTGATAATACGACCGGCACTGTTTTGATCGAAGTAACGCAATGCCAGCCGCTGAATGTGGCGGAAGAGGTCAATGCGGATTGAGCGCACAATCGACAACCCTAT
>CAINOO010000045.1 GCA_903851535.1 uncultured Chlorobiaceae bacterium
CAACATTGCTTTCCACCGCAACGCCTTTGCGCTTGCCATGGCACCCCTCTCCGACGTCGGCGAACAGCTCGGCAATGCAAGGGTGGCGACGGTCTCCGACCCGAAAACCAAGCTTGCCATGCGCTCCCGCATCTGGTATGCACCGGATACCTCCTCGGTAAAGGTGGCGCTTGATGTGCTCTATGGTGTGAAGTGCCTCGATCCGAATATGGCTTGTCTCTTAAGAAAGTAATGAGACGTGCATGCAGCGTGATGGGAAAAAAAACCGATACACTGCATGCAACACTCTTAACTGAGAAAAATGGCGTACTCGACTGACAGTGACCTGATGGAATACCAGCCCTATGTGTTTGAGCATGGGATAAGTGACTTCAGCATCTACCATGAGAAGGCCGCCTTTGATATTCAGCGAGATATAAAAGCCTTGTGGATGCCGCTGCAGAACACGCTTACCGACCCTGCCCGCAGGGGCATGAGCCGGACTGCATCTGACGTGACGCTGTTTGATGCCGCCAAACTTAACAACGGTCAATGGATACGAGCTTCAGTCTATCGCGTTCTCGGCTGGTATGTGCTGCCTCGGCTGGCGGCTTCGGTTGGCGGCCAGGGGTTTCTGGGGATGCTTGCTTTCTATGAGAAGGCTTACGCAAAAGAGATGCAATCGGTTTTTGACGAGGGAGTTGAGTACCTGATCAACAGTGTTTACCAGAAAATTTTTGTCATGCCGCTTGCTGCACGCTCAAGACAGATGCGATGAATACCGGAGCCCTTTGCCATGCTGCTCTTTAACGAAACCAAAAAAGTAACCAGCCAGCAGGGCTGGTGCCTCTCCGGCCCACCGGTCGAAGAGGGAGAGTGGAGCATCCGGCAACTGCCCGGAACGCTCTCCGGCCTCTGGTATGATGTGCAGGTACCGGCAAGCCGCTCGCTTTTGCTCAATGGCACCGGCTTTATCACAATCAACTGGGGACGGGGAACGGCTTATCAGGTGAAGTTTGATACGCTCGACAAGCACTATACAGCTGTTTATCCGGCTGCCGGACGCTACGATTTGCTGATCAAGGGCGAAGTGCATCTGATTACGGAAGTTGACTCGCTCGGCGCTGATTCGCTGAAAGGCGACATCTACGCTTTCCAGTACCTGACGGCCCTCGCAGTGCTGAATCTGGCTGGCAGCTGGGTGAACGGCGATATCGCGGAACTGCCCGCTTCGCTGCAGCAGCTCTCTTTGCAGAACACGCTGGTGCATGGCGATCTGGCGGCAATCGGGCGCTTGCCACTGCTGAAGAAGATCGACCTGAGCGGCACCCTCGTGGACGGCTACAGCGGCACGCTGCTACCTGCATGGGCAAATGGCATTGAGCTGAAATTCAGGGATCTGCATCTCACTGCCGGAGATATTGACGATTTGCTCAATGATCTGGCGGCGACAACGACCAGGAACGGCAAGATTGATGTCGGCGGACTGAATGGCAGGCGCACCTCAAACAGCAACCTTGCCTGCACGGCGCTTGCTGCAAGAGGGTGGACAATTATCTGCGTGACGGGTCATGCGACCTTCGGCTCGGCGGATATTTCGTTCGGGGATATAAACGCAAGGTTTGAAGAAGAAAGTACTGGGTAAGAACGTAAAAAGTAGAAAGTGGAATGGGCTGAGAAAGAGGGAGTGGTAATATAATAATAAAGGATCATGGCTTATCTGACACCTGTTGCTGGTGATTATCTGGGGCCTGGGGGGCATGTGAAGATGCATACGGCGGTGCTGGTGGATAATGCAGCTCCGGAAGGGTCATTGAAAATACGGGATGACGGGTTTGTGCTGGTGGCTGGGCTGGTGATTGACAACAATGTCGTGGACGGGAAGGTGTTTGACGGGGGGACTTTTTAAGAGTTGAAAGTGAAAAGTTGAAAGTGGAAAGGGGGGGCTTGTAACATTAAACGACCGAAGGTATGGCGCAGATTCTGAAACTGAAACGGGGGAACTATGCTTCCCTTCCGACGACCGGTATGAATGCCGGTGAACCGATGGTGACGCTTGATCGCGGGACGCTGCATCTTGCGACGGGTGCAACAACAAAAATTCCGCTTGTGCCAGCCATTGATGCGCTTGTTGCTTTTGCTGCAGTCGATGGGGCCAATGACCTTGTGATCATGCATGACTACAGCGAGGCGTCAGGCCAGAAGGAGAAAAAGATCACGTTCGATGCTTTCAAGAGCGCCCTGAACATCCCTGCCGGCTCTTCGGATGAGAAGGTGGCGGTGATTTCCGGCGGCACTGCAGGATACCCCTGGGGAACTGACGGCACTGATGGCGTGCTCCGGATGGGCACCTCAATGAGCTGGGTGAAGGGATCCGGCAATGGCTATGTGACGCTGGATGTGAATTTGGTTGATGGGGGGACTTTTTAAAGTTGAACGTGAAAAGTAGAAAGTAGAAAGTGGAAAGTGAAGAGGAATTATAACTGGTTGACTTATGGCTAAGGTGCTTTTGAAGAGGACTACGGTGGCGGCGAGGGTGCCTACTACGGCGCAATGCGATACTGGGGAGCTGCTGGTCAATCTGGCTGACAAGCTGCTCTATACCAAGGATGGGAGCGGCTCCATTATTACGCTGCCTGGGGCCATGGCCTGGAGTGCCGTGACGGGGAAACCGACTACCCTTACCGGCTATGGCATTACTGATGCTGCGGCCCAGAAGGCGACGGCAACGGTTTATGGCGGCATGAAAGCCTCGCTTTCGGGGACAACCTTAACGCTGACAACGACCTGAACTGATGCCGCTCACTTTCAATGGAACTACCGTGACGGCGGTAAACTATAACGGCACGGCCCTCACCTCGATTGTCTGCAACGGGACAACGGTTTGGGGCGCTGCTGCGGCTCCGGTTGTCGGTGCGGCATACGGTGGCGGAATATGCGCCTATCTGCTGGTATCGGGTGATCCCGGATACAGTTCATCGACGCCTCACGGGCTGATTGTCGCCTCTGCGGATCAGACCGCTGTTGTGAAATGGAGCAACATCATCAATGTCGCCGTGACCGGCACAAGCGCGAACCTTGGCACCGGTGCGGCAAACACCACGAAGATTATTGCGCAGGCCGGGCATACCACAAGCGCTGCAAAGAATTGCCGTGACTACAACGGCGGCGGCTACAGCGACTGGTACCTGCCAAGTGAAACGGAGCTTGATAAGCTTTGCATCAATTGCACCGCCATCGGGGTGCTTGATCCGGAGGGATACTATTGGAGTTCAACCGAAGTGAGTGCTGCCGCTGTCTCCATTTACTCATTCTATGAATTGGCGGCTTTTCAGGATTTAAAGAACAGTGACTATCCGACGATAAGGGCAGTACGAAGTTTCTAAAGATAGGAGAAAGAGGGGGATGATGAAGAATGATGATATGCTGGGGCTGATGATCAGCGGGTTTCTCGGGGCTTTGACCAATATTTTTCATGGGCTTTACCAGAACATGATCCGGAGCAAGCGCGATTTGTTTATCCGATTTACGGTTGCGGTGCTTGCGGTTTGTCCGGCTTACCTCTTCTGCAAGTACATGGATTTCCCCAGAGACCTCTCTTTTATTGTCGGCTATATCTCCGGCGCTCTTGGTGACAGGGTGATCAGCGAAATCTACCGGCGTGAAAAACGAATCTTCACCTATTTCCTCGGCTCTCCCGATGCAGGAAAGCAACACGACAGAAACCAGCCCGATAACGATAAGGAAGCATGATGCAAACGACAGAGACGAAAGCACTGCCACAAAAGAGCCAGAGCCCGGCACAAGCGCGGGTTGTCAGGCTTGAGAGCATACCGGCTTATGCCGCTCTCACAACTTTTTACGGAACGCCTGGAACGGGACTGATGACGGTGACACTCCCCTACCCTTTGCGGCTCTCCTGGGACACCATAACCCGCATTACAAAAACGCAATGCCACAAGATGGTGGCCAAAAGCCTGCTCTCGGTACTCGAAGCGGTCCATGCCGAATACGGCAGAAGCGTGTTCGAGCTTGGCCTTGACCTCTACGGCGGCGGCTATGCGAATCGCGCGCAACGGGGCGGCGCCAAGCTGAGCGTGCACGCCTGGGGCGCTGCTTTTGACTTTGACCCTGACCACAACGAGCTGCGGATGGATCGCGATGAGGCACGCTTTGCCGAACCGCAATACGATGCCTGGTGGGCTCTCTGGGAAGAGGCAGGCTGGATATCGCTCGGACGAACAAGGAATTATGACTGGATGCATGTACAGGCCTGCAGGTAAGAAGCGGGATTTTAAGAACAAAAACGGAGAAAACTATGGACTGGATACAGGCGAACTGGGTAAACATCACGGCGGTGATCGGCGGCGTGGTGACGGTTGCTTCCCTGATCGTGAAGATGACGCCAACACAAACCGATGACGAGATGCTTGGCAAGATCATGGCTGTGCTCAAAGCGCTGTCGCTGGCCAAATGAACGACCGATAAACGACCAATGAACGACTTTATCGCAAAGCTTACAGAAATGATTGCCCTCGGGATTGTGAGGGCTTTGAGCAGGCCGGGGAGCATGACCGGCCTGTGCAATGCATGGCGTGCGGCGATGGAACCGCAGCAGATTATGGCGGCGAAACCAGACAAGGATGACGATGCGTTTATCAGCAATGCGAAAGAGGATGGCTGGAGCAGCGGCGCTCATGCTGGCTCTCTGCACTGAGCTCGGCGGATGCGGCAGCCGCGTTGTCTATCTCGGCAGCGCCACGACAAAGATGGTGCAGCTGCGCGAGAGCGTGAAGGGCGTGAAGGTGTGGGTGAAGGATTCGACCGGCACCGCTCTCCCTGGCGTTGCCGACCTGCAGGAAGGCGGCTATTACCGAAGTGACCTGCAGCGATGGAAGTAACAATCTTCGCCATCGACAAAGGCAAGATGCTGCTGCACCAGCGTGCCTTCTGGGAGCTGCCGAACTTTATCAAGCTGCTCGTTGGCGGGTACGGGTGCGGTAAAACCCGCATCGGTGCCCTCCGCTCTTTATGGTGCGCCTTCGAGAACGCTCCTATCCCGCACCTCTATGTTTCGCCGACCTACAAGCAGGCACGCAAAACCGTCATTATCTCCATTACCGAGCTGCTCGACAGGGCTGAAATAGACTATGAGTACAACAAGACCAACCATGAATTTTACATCCCCGGCTGGAATGCCTCCATCTGGATTGCAAGCGGCGACGAGCCGGAATCGCTGAAAGGGCCGAACCTCGCCACGGCGGGAATTGACGAGCCCTTCATCATGAACGCGGAAATCCTCAATGTGGTGCTCTCCCGCCTGCGGCACCCCGAGGCACGGCACCGTGAACTTTTTCTGACTGGTACGCCGGAACAATTAAATTGGGGCTATGAACTTGCGCAGAATACCGACGGGAGGTACGATCTTGGAACGGTGGTGGCACGCACGGCGGATAACACCCATCTCCCAGCCCAGTTTGTGAAGATGTTGGAGAAGGCCTTCGACGAGAACCAGCGGGCTGCCTATATGAACGGGGAGTTTGTCAACTTGACGGCAGGCAGGGTCTACAAGTATTTTGATCGTTCTATGATAGCGGAGGGCGGCCCAAGCTCGACCTTGCGTGCAGGCATTGATTTCAACGTCGATAACATGACGGCGGAAATATTCTCGATCTCGCCTGACGGAGTGATCTTTTTCCTTGACGAAATTCATCTCGACAACGCAACGACCTACGAGCTGGCCGACCTGCTGCATGAGCGCTACCCTGGCATTACCGTGTTTCCTGACCCTGCAGGGCGTGCGCGCAAAAGCTCTTCGGATGCTACCGATTTCACCATCCTGCGCGATCGCGGCTTTCCGGTTGAGGCAAGAACGAACCACCCGCCAGTGCGCTCCCGCATTAACGCGGTCAACAAGATGATGCGCGAAAACAAGCTGCGGGTAAGCGCCAAGTGCCCCCGCCTGATGAAAGATTTCGAGCTGGTCAGCTGGAAGAACGGCGAAATTGACAAAAGCAACGATGCGCTCACCCATGCAAGCGACGCTGCAGGCTATGCGATTGAAAAGCTCTTTCCGATACGGATGCCCGACAGAAATTTCAGGCAACCAACGCATTGGAGAGTTTAAAGAAAGTAGAAAGTTGAAAGCAGAAAGATGAAAGTAGGGATTGGTTTATAAAGAAATTAGGAGTTAGAAGATGGGGAACTCGGTGTTTACGGCGAATTCGGAAGACTGGAAGATGTTTGCGGCGGCTTACAAAGGGGGGCGGGCATGGAAGGAGATGAACTACCTCTACCAGTATATCAATGAAAGTGCGGTGCAGCTGCAGGAGCGGGTGAAGCAGACGCCGCTTGAGAACCACTGTGAGGGTGTGGTTTCGACCTACAGCGGCTTTATCTGGCGTGAACCTCCGAAACGCAACCTCGGAAAGCTGAACAACAATGTGCCGCTGAACGCTTTGCTGCAGGATGCCGACCGCGAAGGAACGCCATACAATGAGTTCATGAAACAAGTGCTGATATGGGGCTCCGTCTATGGCGTTGTCTGGGTGATTGTTGATAAACCGAACTCTTCGGCATATACCAAGGCTGATGAAATCAATGGCGGCATTCGGCCCTACCTGCGCTTTTACACACCGCTTGATGTGACCGATTTTGAGTTTACACCGAAACCCTCCGGCGAATACGAGCTGACCTGGTTCGAAGTGCAGGAACAGTACACCACACGAGAAGGCGACGTGAAAATTATCCGCCAATGGTCAAAAGATGCCGTGGTGACCAGCACAACTGTTGGAAAAACCACGCAAACCACCACGATAAAAAATCCGATTGGCCGCATACCGGCAACACCGCACTACAACAAGAAGTCACTGACAAGAGGCCTTTCCACCTCCGACCTGCAGGATATTGCCGGAGTGCAGATCAGCATCTATAACGACCTCTCCGAACTCACCCAGATGATCAGGGGCGCAAACCATAAGACACTCGTCAAAAACCTCAACGACCAGGCTTCAAGCGGAGCAGGCGGCGTCATTATCATGGATCCCGACACGCCTTCCGGCAAACTCCCCTACCTCCTGCAGGCAGATGCCAGTGCCCTGAGCGGACTGCTCAACACCATCGACAAGAAAACCGAGATGGTCAACCGCATGGCGCACCTCACACCAGTACGAACCTACCGCACCCAGGTTGTTTCGGCGGTTGCTATGGAGACGGAATTTCAAATACTCAATACACTGCTTGCCGACAAGGCGGCCCAGCTGCAGCTGACCGAATACAGAATTTTTGAGATTTTCTGCGCATGGGAAGGAATCGAGCATGCAAATGCAGGCTTTGAAGTGAACTATCCCACGCATTTTGAGTTGCGGGACAAACAGGCTGACCTGAACTTCATCAAGGCGGCACGCGAAGCAGCAGCAATGATCAATTCAGCTACGCTGCAGACAGAGCTGAACAAGCAGCTGGCGCGCATTGCTCTGCCGGATGATGACCTCATTGAGAAGATAGATAAGGAGCTGAGCAAGGGGAAGGCGGCAGCACTGCAGGCGGCTCCCGAGCCGAAGCAGCAGGATGCAGCGGTGATTATTTGAGGGCGAATGGCTGCAGACTCAATAAACTGTAAACACAGAAATACAGATTTCTGCATTTACAGATTTACAGAAACACGCTTTTACAGAAACACAGAAACACAAGCAAAAGGGGCGCGCTTCAGAAAACGGATTTTATTCACTGCGAAGGCGGGCTCTGGCAGGTGCAAGGTCGCGTGGTTGTACATAAAAAATGCCCGTCATCTTCGAAACGGCTATCCGGCTCGTTCTACCAATGCCGGGCATGGATGGTGGCACTCTTTGCCCTGAAGGTTACAGGGGCGGGGTCATCAATCTGTTCAGAGGCAGTCATCCGACTTTGCTTTTGAGCTACGGGACGAAGACCAAGCGGAAGCCAATGTTGTTGTTCCGGTTGTCGGGGTTGTTGTTGTTGCGATTAGCCGACCGACAGTTCTCGGAGTTGTTGTTCCAGCTCCCGCCACGAATCACACGGTTCGAACCCACGACTGATGCCCTTCTCATTCAATGGCCATCATCATACGATACACATTTTTTCTAAATTCTTTTGCATTGGCGTACTCAGTAAATGCGAGCAATGGCATAGCGTGGTTTGCAAACTCTTTTTGTGACCATCGCTCTGTATGCAGTAAGCGATCATAAAGCCTGAATTTCGTAATAAAGCGTTTTTTGCTTCGCTGGGTAAGCCGTACACGGACTGTAAAGAGCAAATAGCCCAGAAAGGACAACCCTTTTCTGCTCTCGTTCAAACAAAAGGGTTTGAGCTGAAGCAGCAACTCCCTTGCAATATACTCCTGAAAACGATAGCCAATCTCCAGTAACAGCTCTTTATCATGATGCCATAACACCATATCGTCCATATAGCGCGCATAAGCTGGTACACGCAACACCTCTTTGACATAATGGTCAGCCACCGACAAATAGTGATTGGCAAAGTATTGGCTGGTCAGGTTGCCAATAGGAACGCTTTTATCTGCTGCGGTAGAATAGCTGTCAATAATTTTCCCGAAAATCGAGAGCAGAAGCTCGTCTTTGAACAGCCTGCGAAGCTGTTGTTTCAGTATGGTATGATCAATGCTCTCGAAATATTTGCGAACATCCAGTTTTAAAAACCAGCGGTATCGGCGGTTATGCTCCCTTGCATGGTCAAGAGCGGCATAAGTGCCTTTTCCGGAACGGCTTGCAAAACTGGTGGCGATCTGGTGCTTATCGAATGAGGCGTGG
>CAINOO010000046.1 GCA_903851535.1 uncultured Chlorobiaceae bacterium
CAACTCCTCGCTGACGGTGATAATGTCGATCGCCTGCCGTTTATGGTAGAGCTGCATCATCGCCTTGAAAATGATCTGATGGCGCCGCTCATAAAAGACCTCTTCGCCATTATCGCCGAAAATCTGTATGACCTGTTCAATGGGCTCATCTTCAAGCAGAATGCAGGCAAGAACCTCCTGCTCAATTTCAGTTGAGTAGGGCGGTACCCGGCTCTCCTTGCTGAAATCAATATCCTTGTTAAAATCTATGGCCAGGGGTGCTTTTTTAATCATCGCTCAATGCTCATGTTCCGTTGCGCTTTTCGTGCCGCAAAGTTTTTTATAATGGCCCATCATCAGTTGAATATCCTCCCAGCACCCCTTTTTCCATTCGGGATTGCGGAGCAGCGCCGCTGGATGATAGGTAATAAAACAGTCAAATTCTTTCCATCTGGTCACTTTGCCTCTCATCGCTCCAAGAGGGAGTTTGTTGTCGAACAGGGTGTTTGCCGCAACTTTGCCGAGAATCAGGATAACTTTGGGTTTGACGATCTGTAATTGCCCCAGAAGCCAGGGCATGCAGCTCTCGATCTCACCCTGCAGCGGGTTTCGGTTTCCGGGAGGTCGGCACTTCAGGATATTACAAATATAAACCTCCTGGCGGCAGAATCCTGCAGCTTGCAGAATTTTATCGAGGAGCTGGCCTGAACGTCCGACAAATGGCCTGCCCGAAGCATCCTCTTCTGCCCCCGGCGCCTCCCCGATAACAAGAAGCTCTGCCTGCGCATTACCCTCACCAAAAACAAAATTTTTCCTCGTTTCGGCAAGCTGGCACTGCCGACACTCCCTTGCCGTTTCGCACAGGAGCATCAGCTCCTTCAATGATGAACTGCTCGCTTCACCCGACAACATCGTTTGCATAAAAAATCCGGTTATTTCAGGGGTTCGCTCTCTTCAGGCAAAGCTGCTCTATGGCATCAAGAAGCTTTCCGGCAGCGGCATCCTTGCTCAGTTGCGGGAGCTCCGTTATCACACCATCGCTTCCTATAAGGGTAAGAATATTGGTATCGACCTCAAAACCTGCCGTTTTACGGTCAAAAAAATTGAACGCGATAAGGTCAAGCTTTTTGTCGGCCAGTTTTTTACGGGCACTCTCCAGGCCGTTCCGGGTTTCAAGGGCAAATCCCACAGCAAGCTGGGAGGCGCTTTTCTGCTTGCCAAATCCGGCAAGAATATCAGGATTTTTTACCAGGGTAAGCGCAATTTCCTCATCATCCTTTTTCATTTTCCCCTCGAATGGTGTTGCTGGCCGATAATCAGAGACCGCAGCAGCACCGATAAAAAGGTCGCAACTTTTAAAAAATCCCTCGGCTGCGGCGTTCATTTCCGCCGCACTTTCAACATCAAGGCGTTCCACGCCAACAGGTGTCGAAAGGTGAACCGGCCCGGTAACGAGGGTGACCAGGGCCCCCCGTTGTGCCGCAGCGCGTGCGATAGCAAAACCCATTTTGCCCGAAGAGTAATTCGAAATAAAACGGACGCCATCAATTTTTTCCCGTGTTGGTCCTGCTGTAACCACAACCCTTTTCCCAAACAGGGGAGAGCGCTCCATAGCCCCGTGCAGAGCCTCTTCAAGAGCGAGCACGATAGCCTCAGGTTCCGGCATACGGCCAACTCCGCACTGCCCCGAAGCCAGCTCCCCGCTTTCAGGATTGATGATGGAGCACCCCTGGGCGGCAAGCGTCGCAATATTTCTCTGCACTGAGGGCGACAAAAACATCTGGCCATCCATTGCCGGAAAAATCAGCACCGGTTTGGAGGGGCGCAAGGTAAGAAAAATAGCGGCAAGCATGTCATCGCAAAGGCCGGCACTGAGCCGGGCCAGAGTATTTGCCGTAGCCGGAGCAATCAGGAGGGCATCGGCCCACTCGCCAAGAGAGATATGCCGGGTATAATCCACCCCCTCACGCTCTACCGGCGGAAAGATGTTGCGGCAGACCGGCTCTTCAGACACGGTGGCAAGCGCAAGCTCACTCACAAAACGGGCCCCTCCATCCGTCAGCGCCACCCTCACAAGGGCACCTTTTTTCTTTAACAGGCGCACGAGCTGTGGAATTTTATAGGCCGCAATGCCGCCGCAAATGCCGATAATGATCTTTTTTCCTCTCAAGACGAGTGCTCCCCCAGGTTTTATTACAGAATGGTTCTGCCGCCAATTTACAAAAACCTCAAGGATTTATCTTGTCTTGTCGGACGACGGAAAAAGGTGTTTCCAGAACTTGTCCCAGGTTTGGAAGCGCTCTTTGTAGGAAATGCTCACACCCCAGGTATCAGCAGGCTTTTGCAAATTGGCGCTCGACATGGCACTTCCGCTCTGTCCATAAGAGCGCGAAGCTTCAAGATAGACTTTCGGAGTGACCCGATACTCGATTTTTTGAGCGGTGCCGTAATAACTGTTCGCCGTGGATGCTTCCCCGCTTCCGGGAGAAGTTCCTGTACCAATAAAGCGCACTTTTCCGCCTGTACCAGGAACATTGAGCGCAAAGTACAAATCGAGACCACTCAGAGCGCCACGTTTATCCATACCAACATTGAGATTAAAACTTTCAAGTCCGCCGACATTCTGAATAAGCCGTGAAATCCTCGATGAAAGAATACCGGTACCGGCAGAAAGCCCGACACTCGACACGCCAAGGGCACTGTTTGTGCCATTGCTTCCAGGCCTGATATACCACTGTTTGTAAAGCAGCAAAGAGATGACGTTCAGCTCGGCGTTTGAGTCGATCTGGCTCGACTGTCCGCCAATCATGTTGACAGATGCAAACGGTTGCGCTTGCTCATTCAGATAATAGCCCATCGCCACCTGGGGCGTATTGAGTGTACCGGTAATGGCAAGCAGCAGCTTCACATTATCACGGTCACCATTCTGCTTCGATGAAACGCTGATCAGCTTGCTCCCGTAGAGATTATTCATAACACCGCTGCGGATATCAACACTGTTCCAGCTTATTTTTCCTCCATCCTGCAAATCAAAGTTTGAGTTCGAAAATTTGTACTTGCCGCCAATAACGTTGACCGAACCGAAAAGCTGATATTTCTGGTTGCTTTTATTGACCATCAACGAAAGATTATTGCTTGTCGATTCAAGCTGCTCCCCTCTGAGGCGGTCAAAAATAACGGTCAACTTGAGTGGTTCACTACTGCTGAGCTTCAGGTTTTTGATCTGCAGGATGTCGATCAAAGAGTGATAAAACTCTACCGGTGGTGCTGCTACTCCTCTTTTTTCGGTCTCCGGACTGCTTTGTGAAGGATAACGAGGGATAAATTCAATAAATCGATCAATACCGACATACTTGGTGCTCTCATTGGCTCCCGACCGGTAGAGTGAAAAATCGGCAGCATCAATCCTCAGCTCTCCCTCAATAAGGGGTTCAGAGAGCGTGCCATGAAGCTGAATGGTACGGGTTGAACCGGTGATGGTACCAAATGAGGTCTCATCCTCCTTGTCTTTTTTATTGAACAAAAGAAGCCTGTTGAACTTGCCCGTGAGATCAAGCTCCGTGGGTTTCAGCCTGTCAAGCCTCACCACTCCACTGATCACGCCCTCTCCATTGCTGTTGTCGTTCACCGTGATGTCGTGCAGCTCAACCGCTGTCGGTGTGACCGAGAGATTGCCATTGAGACGGTAGGAGACCTGCGTTGGCTCTATTTTGATAGAGGTATTCTGGAGATGAGTGGTCAGGTAAATATCCGGATTTGGCATCTTGCCCTCGACGGTAAGCCTGGTAGGAATAATGCCTTCAGCCGACTCAAAGAAGGGGAGCACGTAGCGCAGAAACTGGGCAGAAAGATTATCGGAACGGAAGGTCGCACTGATACGTTCTTGCTCCACCATACGGAAATTGAGCGGATAATAACCGAGAGCAAGAGGAATTGTTCCGCTGCCATCAATGGTGTTCATCAACGGTGGAGCGTTTTTGGTACCCTTGTCGGGCCCGGCAGGGCTGCTGTGCAGCTCAAAACGGAGCTGACTGCCGCTTTGAAGGGCATTGGCTTGCAGCGTACCGATCACGATCTCATCAAACCGGATATTCTTGCCGCTCACCCTAAGCGAAGTTGATTTTGAGTCAGGGTTTCCACTCACCGTCAGTGAACCATTGATGGTTCCCGCAAGCTTGTTGAGAGAGGGAGTGAGTGAAAAGCGTTTCAGCTCGTTGAGTTCAATATTCGACAAGGTGCATTGAAACGTACCCGCTTGTGTATCACTCAGCTCACCATGCAGCACGGCCTGCTGCACACCCTTGGCCAGGGTAAAGCGGTTGAACCGTGCTGCGTTTTTTCCCAAAAAGAGACGCGAGTTCTTCTCAGCCAGCCAGAGACCTGAAGAGTCGGTCATCGAAAGGTGCTCAAAGAGGAGGTCATAGCCAGCTTCAGCCTTTATTGCCGTAAAGGTTGCCGAAAGCCTCTCCGCAGGATCAGCGACCGCAAGGTTGACGGTACCCTCAAGATGTGAGGGCGTATAGCTACCCGAAAAAACGGTTTCGCCCGCCTCTTTTCCGGCAACCCTCATCGCTGAAGCCCGTCCGGTTACCGACGCCCTCGGAACACCGCTGCTGCTGCACACCACATCACCCTTCAAGACGAGATTATCGGCCGAAAAGTCCTTGCGGACGCTCAGCTTCCCGAGGTTTATTGATGCGCCGAGTGAGCACTGGCCATCACGGTACATCGCACTCCCCTCAGCGCTGCCTTTCAGGGAAATGCCCTGCAGAGGAAAAAACAGCGCCAGGGGTGAGATATCTTTTGCCGCAATACGGTAAGTGAGCGTAAAGGGCTGCTTGAGCACGCCCGTGGCAGGAACAGAGGCCGCAGGAGGAGCACTCAGCCAGATATTCTGTGCTGCGACCTCCCGTCCAAACGCCGAAGCCGCAAGCTTGCTGAGCGCGATAAGCTCCTCAAAGGTATAATTTCCCTCAGCAGACAGATCAAGAAAATCGCTTTTGATGCTTGCCCGTGAAGCGGTGGCGCTCTGAACAATCTCAACAGCAACTTTTGAGCGATCCTTCAACGGGAAGCCGTTAATGGCAGAGGGAGAAAACTGGATAGAGGCTGCAAGATTGAGCATCCGGGGATCAAATCCCGCCCCCTGCACGGCAAATACTCCGTTCAGGTCGGTGGCAACCACTTTTGATCCAAGAACTTTTGAAAGATCAAAAGCGGCCGTTTTACCCGAAGCCCGGTAGCGCGCCACACGCTCTTTCCAGTCGATCTCGCCATCAAGAGTGAGGCTTGTCACGTTGTTTTGCAAAAAAAGAGAGGTATTGAGCAGCCGGTCGTCGTACCTCACCGTAAGGGAACCCTCTTTCACCGGCTGGTTTTGCCAGAACGAGTCGGCCAGCTTCATATCAAGGAGCAAATGGCTGACCTCGTTGCTCTCACCTCTTCCCTCAAAACTTCCTGAAGCGTTCAGCAAGCTCTGTCCATTTTCCGTCATCATAAAGAGATGCGGCTTGCCCCCCTTAACCACAAACGAGCCCTTGCAGGCAACCTGCCTCGCATCCGCCCCTGAAGCCTCTCCATCCACGGAGATCTCCCCGAGCAGAGAGTGCGTGGTAACGGCACCCTTTACCGCCTTCAGGCTTCCTTTTGCCTTGCCAAAAAAGGTGATATCGCCGCTTTTGCTCGCGATCTCCTTCAGCGGGCTCTCTTTGAGAAAAAAATCCGCAAACGTACCGGCAATTTTTGAGCTGTCGCACTGCAGATCATAAGCAAAGGCATTGCTGTCGAGCAGGTTAAGCAACTCCCCCTTGAGGGCAATTTTGCTTTTATGGTATTGCAAAAGAAGACCAATGAGGGTAACATCATCCTTTTTACCCTTTGCATCTCCCTTCAGGGTGTAGATACCCGGAGGCGCAACCAGTGAAGGGTAAAAGAGCTTCAGGTCATCGCCCTGCAACGCAAGCTCCTGCACATTCAGAAAAGAGGTGGCACGGGCAAGCTCCCGCCCTCTTTGCCGTGAAAAAATATTGAAATGATCAACGGTGGCCGAAAGCTCCGCCCGACTGTTATTGGCAGCAATCTTCAGGGCCAGAAGCTCCGAACGGCTTTCCGAAAAGAGGAAATTCCCTGAAACCTGCCGCACAAAAAACCGCTTTTCGGGAAGCTCAAAGCGCAGCTTCTCTATGGTTCCGCGCAGAAAATTTTTTTTGACCGTACAGGAGGAGAGCTCAACATCAATATTTTTTGCACCGGTAGGCCAATTGCCCGGGCGACCTCTTTTGGTGGCGAAAGAGAGCTGGCTGTTGTGCACCTGAAGTGCCTTGCAAAAAAAATGGTCGAGCGGTGCTTTCGTCGAATCGGGGTCGCGTGAC
This sequence comes from uncultured Chlorobiaceae bacterium, assembly GCA_903851535.1. Classification (GTDB taxonomy): domain Bacteria; phylum Bacteroidota; class Chlorobiia; order Chlorobiales; family Chlorobiaceae; genus Chlorobium. The sequence continues at coordinate 6,351 of CAINOO010000046.1, forward strand.
CTGAAAATCAGCTCCAGATTGAGCTTGCCATCACTCTCTTCCACAATTCTGGCGTTCAGCTTCTCAGCCGTCAAGCGACGGAAATATAATTTTCGGATATCAGGCTGAAGAAGCGAGAGCATGTTGCATTTGAGCGAAATCCTCTCTGCCTCAAGAGCTGCTGTTGTTTCTCCAGGAGCATAAATGCGGGGGTTGATCAAGGTTATGTTGTTGGGAAACTGCAAATGCAGCTCCTGCAAGGCAAGGCGGCCATAAAATTTCTCATTAAACAGAGCCAGAACCCGCTCTTTGGCAAACCGGTCAAGCAGCCCGCTGTTCAGCACAATCAGGGAGGTGAGCGACAGCAGAAGCGCACAGGCCAAACATGCGGTGAGCAGTTTGATGCTATAGTGTTTAAGCCGTTCCACTGCTGTCAGGCGATTGAGAAGCGTGCTGGAGAATTTTTTCGATAAGCGTGCTTGTTGAACGTCCCTCAAGCAACGGGAGCGTTAACACCGCTCCCCCGTGGTCGAGCACCGCTCGCGCCCCGGCAATACGCTCGACGTCCCAATCGGCTCCCTTGACCAGAATATCCGGAAGCAACAGGCCAATCAGCTCTTCAGGCGTATCCTCATCAAAAAGGGTGAGCGCATCAACCATCTGCAACGCCGAAAGCACCGTCGCACGATCCCCTTCAGGGCAGACGGGTCGGCTTGGCCCCTTGAGGCGACGGACAGAAGCATCACTGTTCAGCCCAAGAACAAGCACATCGCCAAGTCTTCTGGCTGCCTGCAGGTACTCCACATGCCCTGCATGAAGAAGATCAAAACAGCCATTTGAAAAGACAACCTTTTTGCCCGAAGCTTGCCAGCCCCGAACTTTTTCAAGAGCCTCGCGACGGCTCACCAGCTTGCTGGAACCAGTCATAGTGATTACTCCTTTACACGTATGAGCCGCAAGCTCTACAAAAGATAAATGTTCGATACTTTTTCGCAATTTAGTGTATACTCTCCGATTGTCCGCATGGATTAAAAGAGATTCCGTTATTTTCTATGAAGCGCAAAGAGGAAAAAAAGAGGGATTTGTTACAAAAAGCGCTCTATCAGCTCATTATGATGCTTGGAGTGCTGGTCAGAAACATAGGCCGAAAGCGCTCAACCGCAATAGCCCATCTTCTCGGGGATGCTCTCTATCATATGCTTAAAACCAGGCGCACCCTTGTGACCGGGAACCTTGCGCTCACCTTTCCCGCAAAAAGCAGCGAGGAAATCGGTGCCATTGCACTCCAGGTATTCCGCAACCAGGCAGAGAATATCATCGAAATGCTTCGTCTTCCCATGATCAAAACGGCTGCAGATGCCGCAAAACTCCTCGATGTTGACGCCACTGATTTTCTTGCAAAAACCATTGGCCAAAAAAAAGGAGGCATCTTTGTTTCCGCGCACTTTGGCAACTGGGAACTGCTCGGTTTCTGCGCCGGATTTCTGGTCACACCCCTCACCATTGTGGTCAAACGGCTGCAAAACTCCCGGATTGATCAGCAGATCAATGCCTGGAGAACCATGCACGGCAACCGGATTGTCTACGACTCGCAGGCGCTTCGTGAGGGGCTCAGAACCCTGCGCAACGGCGGCATTCTGGTCATGCTTGGCGATCAGTCCGACCCCGGCGGCTCCTTTTTTACCGAATTCCTTGGTCGCCGTACCTCCGTCTTTCTCGGACCCGCCTGGCTTGCCCTCAAGGCTGGCGTTCCGCTCTTTGCCGGAATATGCCGCAGCACGGGAGATGGTCGCTACAAGGTCGATTATGAAGAGATAGCCATGAACGACCTCGGCCCCACCAAAGCCGATGCCGAAGAGCTTGCTTTCCGTTACACCAAAGTCCTTGAACGCTTTATTTATCGCTACCCCGAAGAGTGGTTCTGGCTGCATAACCGCTGGAAACGGATGGAGCCGTAAGCGAAACTGTTTTGATGCACGAAACTCGTTATTCCAAAATTTTTTCAGGATGAACCCCTTACCCTCCGGTAATCATGCGCCACAAATAAGCGCCATTGTAACCTTTCATCGTGAAGGTCTTGTTGCTCACCACACACTGCTTGGCCTGGAACGGTTACGTCGCCATGCAGACCATCAGGGAGTCTCGGTTGAATTTGTCGCCGTACTTGATGCGGCTGATAGCGAAACCATTCGAGTGGTCACCTCAAGCCCCGTCCTTCGTCCCTGCGACCAGATCATCAAAACCGACAACAGGGATCTCGGCAGCAGCAGAAATGAGGGCATCCATACCGCGAAAGGCTTCTATATCGCCATCTTTGACGGAGACGATTACTATGCAGCAAACTGGTTGATTGAAGCCATGAAGATTGTTGAAGCCGCATCAGGTGATGTTGTCGTTCATCCTGAATTTCAAATCTCATTCGGCAGCGATCACTGTATTGCCCGCTCCATCGACATGGATGAGCAGCCAGGCTACCCAATGGCCAACTGCCTGAGCGTCCATCCCTGGACGGCCTGTTCATTTGGCCGCAGAGAAATGTATCTGAAACATCCCTACCATCGTACCGATCTTCGCCAGACCGGATTCGGCTTTGAGGACTGGCACTGGAATCTGGAACTTGTTGCGCACCATATCCGTCATCTCCTTGTTCCCGCAACGGCCCATTTTTACCGTCGGAAATCATCCTCCATGCTCACGGAAATGGTTGCTCAACAAGCCACCATCCGGTCAAGCCGGTTTTTCGATGACCCCTCTGCATGGATCACAAAAGCCGAAGAGGAGCGGCCACGCCATGCCAAAAAACGGACAACAAAGAGGTTTTTGAGCAAGCTGGCGCACTCAATCAAAAAAAGAGTGAGGAGGCCAAAAGAAAAGTCTGAAAAACGAGTATCGCTCCCTGCATGGGCAATTGATGAGCTGCGCAACATTGCCACCATCGAACCCGATCTTTTTCCGACCGACGGATTTCTCAAACATTTCAAATCGTATACCCCGCCACTTGACACCCTTCCCGGTGAAGTCTATGCGGCATGTCATGCATCCATTGGTGATGACCATCCTGATATCATCATCCTTGTTCCCTGGCTGGTTCGGGGAGGCGCTGACCTTGGGGTGCTGCATCACGTACAAGCCGCACTGGAGGCCGGAAAAAAAGTTCTGGTTATCGCCACGCTCGATGCAGACTCACCCTGGAAAGAGCGCTTGCCCGGGCAGGTACGCTTTCTTGAACTGGGAAAACTGGGGCGTAACCTCTCCGAACAGCAACGGCTCACTGTTCTTACCCGCCTGGTTCTGCAATCCTCCGCACGGGTTCTGCATGTCATTAACTCCCGGCTTGGATGGGAGATGATCAAAACGTACGGAAAATGCCTGCTTGCAGCCGAAAAAACACTGTTTGCCAGTGTCTATTGTGACGACTATGATCAGAACAAGGTACGGTGGAGCTACCCGCGATTCTACCTGACCGACTGCTGGCACTATCTTGAGGCCCTGTTTTGCGACTCACTCTTTTATCCCGATGAGCTCAAACGCCAGTTTGGTATAGCCACCAATAAAGTGCACACCCTCTATTTTCCGACCGATATCAAGCCTCAGCAGCAATACCGCTCGGCATCCACGCAACGTGTCCTCTGGGCCGGTCGTCTCACCGTGCAAAAACGTCCGGATCTCCTGATTGGCGTGGCCAAAGCGCTGCCCGATGTGCTCTTCGATGTCTATGGCTATTGCTATAATCAGCACGACAAACACTATGAACAGGCACTCGCCAGGCTTCCCAATGTACAATTACGGGGTACCTACGACTCGTTTGGTGACTTGATCAACGCAAGCGACTATGCCCTCTTTTTCTACACCTCCGCATGGGACGGGCTTCCCAATGTGTTACTTGAGGCCGTCGCACACGGCTTGCCCGTTGTTGCCTCTGCTGTTTGCGGTACTCCCGAGTTTATCAATGAACAGACCGGCTATCCTGTAGCAGATACCGATGATCCGGCAGCCTATGCGTCGAGAATCAAAGAGGCGCTCGACAATGAGCCGGAACGCCGCCAGCGGTGGAACAATGCCTTCGATCTGTTACAATCAAGGCACTCTTCAACCCTCTTTTTACAAAGTCTTAACGCTATTGACGGATACTTCCGCCCGGAAGGGTAAAATGAGGCAACTTACGGTATAATAATTCTTCCCGGAGTACTCTTCAGGGCAGGGGAGAGCATCGGGAATCAAAAAATGGATACGAAACAGCGCGATGATGAAAAAAATAGCCGAATGGTTTCGACCTGGAGCGCGAAAAAAAAAGAAAATTGTTTACATAGGTCACTCCTATCATGAAAAAACAAAATCGACAGGCTTTATACTGGAATACCTGAAAAATTTTTATGATGTGGAAGTTGTCCTCGATGAGAGCTGGAAAGGGGAGGGAGCGCCATATCCCGATCTCACCTTTATCGACAGGAGCTACCGGTGTGTCATCTTCTTTCAAAATTTACCCGACAATGCGGTACTGACAAAGATAAAAAACAGAAATATTGTTTTTTTTCCCATGTACGATGCCAGTCATCATCACGATGTTGACTATTGGAGGGCGCTGAAAAAAGTGAAGATCATCAATTTTTCGAAAACCCTTCACCGCAAGCTCTCCCGATGGGGCCTTGAGAGTATGTTTATACAATATTTCCCGACTCCCCGTCAAGGTGTATCCGGGAGTGCTGATGAAGTGTTTTTTTGGCAGAGACTGACCAGAATAGACAGCAACGTTATTGCGCAAGTATTGGGCAATGCAGAGGTTCGCCTGCATATTCACCGGGCGGTTGATCCCGGCCAGCACTTTCAGCAGCCGACGGAAGAGCAGGAAAAGAAATTGCACATCACCTACTCCGACTGGTTTGATACCCGTGACGAGATGCTCCAGGTGATGCAACAAAAAGGCATCTATATCGCTCCGCGTGAATTTGAAGGTATCGGTCTCTCTTTTTTGGAAGCAATGGCAATGGGCAAGGCTGTTATTGCCGTTGATAATCCGACGATGAACGAATATATCGAACACGGCAAGACGGGATATCTGTTCAATTACCAGGAGCCGAAAGCAATTGACCTCTCAACGGTCGGGGATGTTCAGAAGAACACCGCTGCATTTATGCAAAAAGGGTATGAAAAGTGGGAACAAGAGAAGCATACCATTATAACCTTTATAGAAAAGCGATAAGGCTCTGCACAAAAACAGCCATCAGGGGCAGGGCCGGAGAAGAGGGAGCTTATCCAGGCTGGCTACTGACCAGCAAACATAACAGTACACTATCATGGACACGAATCTTCCAAAAGTATCGGTCATAACCCCGGCGCTCAATGCACGCTCAGTGATTGAAGCCTGTATCCTCAGTGTTGCCGGCCAGACATACCCGAACATCGAGCATCTTGTGCTTGATGCCCGCTCAACAGACGGCACGCAGGAGCTGCTTGCCAGCCTTGCCGGCCGGTACAAACACCTGCGATGGATTTCAGAAGATGATAACGGCATCTATGATGCCATGAACAAAGGCATCATAATGGCCGAAGGAGAGTGGGTCTACTTTCTTGGAAGCGATGATATTTTGAAAAATTGCGATGTTTTGACAACCATTTTCAGCAGCAGGGAGGTTGCCTCCAGCGACATTGTTTATGGTTACAACGAATTTGGCGACAAAAACGAGACCTTTGGCGGGCAGTTTTCACTGGCAAAACTCCTGATCCAGAATATTTGCCATCAGGCCATGTTCTACAAAAAGGAGCTTTTTGAAAAATATGGCTGCTACGACCAGAGCTACCGGAGCTGGTCTGACTGGGAGATGAATATTCGCCTCTTTGCCAACGAAACGCTTGCCATAGCCTATCTTCCGGTTGTTATTGCAAAATATGCAACCGGAGGGTATTCAGACTGTAACCGTGATGAAAAATTATTGAACGATCTGCCTGAAATCATTAATAAATACATCAATCCCCAACATGCCGCAGCATACAAAGAGCTGCTTGTACAGCAAAAAACCATTATCTGGCTGCAGCAGCAATGCCAGAACAGGGATGCAGAAATGCAGAACATGGCAAGCCGGAGCGTTGAACTGAACCGGCAAATTGAAAGCCTCGGTGGTGAGCTGGAAAGCATCAAATCGTCGAGAATGTGGAAAATCCTGAAAAAATACAGGAAGATCGAACGGCTCATTTCATGAAAAGAAGGCAAGGCCGCAAAATGGTGCGTTACCATCTGGCGCAGCACAACAGAGAGTGGAACAAAATACCATGAAAGAGGTATTTTACCGGCGATCTCTTGTTCGAGAGCAGTAAATTTACTATTCTTCTCAAAGAAATATTTATATACGAGAAAGTGGTCTGCCCCATGTTTTCTGTAGCGCGGTGAGTTTCTTCAGATGGTTCCTGAGTGCGTGAAGGTTACGAGTCGCGGCGACAGGTCGGGTTATGCGCAGCAGAAGCAGCAACACTGTTGGTCTTGCGGAGTCTCTTGTCCAGCGGCAGTGTGGATTAATTCGGTTATTTTCCGTTTCTTTTTTTTTCTTTCTTTTTATTTTATACATTATTCCGATGAATGTTGCTCAGACAGGTACCTTGGTTAGCATAAGGATTCGGTGCGGGTTGTGGCGCGTATGAGCTGCAAGGGGTAGTTTCAGAAGCGAAAAAAGCAATGAATTCGGTTCAACATTATTAAATTGCACTGTTCTACATAAATCAATAAACAGATAAAACTATGACGATTTTAGCAAACTCACTAGAGAGCTG
>CAINOO010000047.1 GCA_903851535.1 uncultured Chlorobiaceae bacterium
GCCCTATCTTGATGACCTGCTTCCGCAGTTACAGCATGAGTTTGACGGGATTATTGTGGTACCGATGATTCCTGTTGAATCGGCATTTTCGTGTGGAGTGGCCTGTCAGATGGTTATCGATCTTTATGGCGACAGCATGTTCGCTCACGTCAGAGTGATGAGTAAGCTGTGGAAAGAGGATCGTCTTCACCGTATTTATATAGAATATCTTTTCGGGCAACTGTCACCATCCGTGCGTCACTGTCAAAAGGGCAAGATCGGACTGGTGCTTGTCATTCATGGTACTTTGGTGAAGAATCGAGCGGGCAATCCTCCGAAACTGTTTACCGGGCTTGATGAGACCATTGCGTTTTTTAAGGAGATGAAAGGCAAGATTATGGCTGACCCTGAAAACATTTTCAGTGATGTGCGCCAGGGCTGTATCAATCATTCAACAGGAGGGGAGTGGACTGCTGATACCATTGAGTATGCGCTTGAGGAGTTCAGGCGTGAGGGGTATGAGGGAGTGGTCATGTTTCCCTATGGTTTTTTTGCCGACAATAGTGAGACAGAGTATGATGCCTGCAAAAAGCTTGAAGCGGCTGGTTTTGCCGTATCGCAGTATGTCAGATGCATTAACGATTTCCCGGCATTCGGTCGGTGGCTTTCCGATCGGGTTTTTGATGAGCTTCAAAAGCTCTATGACCTGCAGGCTGCATTTGAGGGTCTTGAACATAACCAGTAAATATCAGCATCATTGAATCAGGTAGATCAGCAAGAGAGAGAGCAACTGGAGATGTCACTGCAGCAGGATCCCGAAAATCCCTTGAAGCAGTATGCACTGGCACATATTTATATTGACCTTCAGCGCAATGCCGAGGCACTTGAGTTGCTCGATCGCTGCATCCGGGTCAGGCGTCGCGATCCGCAGGCACTTTATGCACGTGCGGTCACCTATTTGTCGATGGGTGTTTATCGAAAAGCGGCGTGTGATTTGATGAAAACCATCGTGCTTGACCCTGGTTTTTTACAGGCTTACAAACATCTTGGCTTTGTGCAGTTTACACTCGGCAAGGAAGAGGCGGCTCTGAAAACCCTCAGGAAAGCGCTTGAGATAGATCCGGAGTATGCTGAAATCTATTGTGTTTTGGGTGATGCCTACCTTGATCTTGGTGAGTTGGAACATGCAAGGGAGGCATTTGAAAAAGCGCTTGATCTTGAGCCCGATAACGCTGAACCCCACAGCAAGATTGCCATGTATTACCTTTCGAGAGGGGATATGAAGGGGCTGAAAAGGGAGTATGAAATATTAAAAACGCTGGATGCTGCGCTCGCCAGCCAAATTGGAAGTCTTTTTTTTGAATAGCCATGAAACTTTTTGCTGATTTTGAAACCAAAAAGCGGTTTATGAAAACCGGTCTTCCCCTTATTGTTGGTCTTGCATGGTCGCCGATCATCTGGATTGTTGTGATGGCCACTCTTGGGCAGGGAGTGTTTGTCCTTACTGGTTCATGGTTTGTTGTACATGCGATAACAATCGTTATCACGGTTCTTTTGATAGCCTTATTATTAAGGGTTTTTATGCGTATAGGAAACAGATTTTATAGTGAAGAAAGGTAATCGCCTAAGAGAATTATGTTTTTGTTGGGAAAAAGCATAACTTTCGTGAGGATAGACTGTGCCTTAAGCATATTTTAAGATGTATAAGGAAAAGCATCTTTTTTTTCTGTGAACAAAGGAATTTTTTTTTATATTTGCGCTCCTGTAACAAAGTTATGTGTGCAGGAGCTAAAGTATCGTGCAGTGTTCAGCCCGGGATTAACTCAAATTGGCGTTACATGGATCAGACTCTGAGTAATTTTGGCAATGTTTTTGCTTTCCTTGCCCTTGGTGTTGTATTCGTCGCCGGAGGTTTTCTCACCGCCCGGCTCCTTCGTCCCAGCAGGCCCAACCCCGCCAAAAATTCGACCTACGAATGCGGCGAAGAAGCTGTAGGTAGTGCGTGGGTGAAGTTCAATATCCGCTTTTATGTTGTAGCCCTTATCTTTATCATTTTTGATGTTGAGGTTGTCTTTCTTTATCCTTGGGCAACAGTTTTCAAAAAGCTTGGCGAGTTTGCGCTTGTTGAAGCTCTTGTTTTCGCTGGAATTCTTGTGCTCGGTCTGGCTTATGCATGGGTAAAAGGGGATCTCGACTGGGTAAGGCCGACCCCCAATATTCCGAAAATGCCTGAAATGCCATCATCGAAGTCGGGCTCTCTCAGAGGCTAACTCTTTTCACCATATTTTTTTGACTTTATGGGTTTACTTGATGCCGGGATAACAAAGCATAACGTTCTGGTAACATCGGTTGACAACGTCCTGAACTGGGCTCGTTTGTCCTCTCTCTGGCCGATGGGTTTTGGTTTGGCGTGCTGTGCCATTGAGATGATGGCGACGAATGCTTCCAACTACGATCTTGAGCGCTTCGGTATTTTCCCCCGTTCTTCTCCCCGTCAGTCCGATCTCATGATTGTTGCTGGTACGGTTACCATGAAGATGGCCGAAAGAGTCATTCGTCTTTATGAGCAGATGCCTGAACCCCGATATGTTCTTTCAATGGGGAGCTGTTCGAATTGCGGAGGTCCTTATTGGGAGCATGGTTATCATGTGCTCAAGGGTGTTGACCGCATTATTCCTGTCGATGTCTATGTGCCTGGCTGTCCACCAAGGCCTGAATCGTTGATTGGTGGTCTGATGAAGGTACAGGAGTTGATTCGCATGGAGCAGATTGGTATTTCAAGGGCTGATGCACTGAAGAAACTGGCTGAGAAAAGTGTTGATCCCGGGATTGTTATTGAGCAGGAGCGTAAGGCTGTCGGAGTATAATTTATAAACAGGCATACCACTCAGATGGAAGAAGGTAAGGTTTTTTCGCAGTCGGTTCAACAGAGTGCTGCGGCTTATGCGATTATCCATGAAAAATTCGGTGCGGCGGTGTCGGCTTTTGACGCGAATGAGACCATGCCGTTTTTTGAGGTTCTCGATACCGAGCTCTGGCCAGATATCGCTCTTTTCATGCGTGATCATGCTAAGCTGAAGTTCAATTATATGGCGTGCCTGAGTGGTGTGGATTATCAGGCTGAGGAGAAGGTGGGCATTGTCTGTAATCTTGAGTCGCTTGGTTTGTTCAATCACAAACTGGCTGTCAAGGTGAAGTGCGTGCGCCATGGTGGCTCCATACCAACTGTTGCTTATGTCTGGCACACGGCAAATTGGCATGAACGGGAGGCTTATGATATGTTTGGAATGCTCTTTACCGGCCATCCCGAATTGAGAAGAATTCTCTGTCCCGACGACTGGGTGGGGTTCCCGCTTCTGAAGGATTACAAGGTGCAGGAGAGTTATCACGGAATAAAGGTACCCTACTAACAGTGGTTTTAATCGTCAAAGCAGCTCAAGTATGCAGGAATTAGATACAACCGGACTGGGTTCGGTAAGGGTCACCCGAAAAAGCGATAATGTTGTCGTGATAGAAAAGGATCTTGCCACTGAGCAAATGGTCCTTGCTATGGGCCCTCAGCATCCGTCAACACATGGTGTTCTCAAGCTGGAATGTCTTACCGATGGCGAGGTGATTACAGAGGCGGTACCCTATCTCGGTTATCTTCACCGCTGTTTTGAAAAGTGTTGTGAGAATGTTGATTATCCTGCTGTCGTGCCCTATACCGATCGGCTCGATTATCTCGCAGGCATGAACAGTGAGTTTTCTTACGCACTGGCAGTTGAAAAGCTTCTTGATATTGAAATTCCCCGCCGCGTAGAGTTTATCCGTGTTATTGTGGCCGAGCTGAACCGAATTGCATCGCATCTTGTCGCCATCGGCACTTACGGCATTGATCTTGGAGCGTTTACCCCCTTTCTTTTTTGCTTCCGTGACCGGGAAATTATTCTTGGTCTTCTTGAATGGGCATCAGGTGCCCGTATGCTCTATAATTATATATGGATTGGTGGTCTTGCGTACGATGTACCAGCCGATTTTTTCAAGAGAGTCAGGGAGTTTGTAGCCTATTTCAGACCAAAAACGGTCGAGCTTTGCAATTTGCTCACCAAGAACGAGATTTTTGTCAAACGTACCATAGGAATCGGCATTATGCCTGCTGATGTTGCCATTAACTATGGCTGGTCGGGCCCCATGCTTCGTGGTTCGGGTGTCAAGTGGGATTTGAGAAGAAACGATCCCTATTCGGTCTATCCCGAGCTTGATTTTAACGTCCCGGTGCCTGATGGAAAGCTTTCCGTTGTCGGCGACTGCCTTTCGCGCCACCTTGTCCGTGCCCTTGAAATGGACGAGAGTCTTAAAATTATTGAGCAGTGTATCGACAAAATGCCTTCTGCTGATGGGTTCAATTCAAGATCGGCCATACCAAAGCGTATTCGTCCCAAAGCCGGTGAAGTTTATGCCCGTGCCGAGAATCCGCGAGGCGAGCTTGGTTTTTACATTCAGAGTGATGGAAAATCTACAAAACCCCTTCGCTGCAAGGCTCGTTCATCCTGCTTTGTCAATCTTTCAGCGATGAAAGACCTTTCAAAAGGCCAGCTTATACCCGATCTTGTCGCCATTATCGGCAGCATTGATATCGTGCTCGGGGAGGTTGACCGATGAGTTCAACTGCTTTATCGCAATTTAGCATCCCTTTTCTTA
>CAINOO010000048.1 GCA_903851535.1 uncultured Chlorobiaceae bacterium
GTTACGTCTGATGCTTTAGCTGTTGACTTGAGCGATGGACGCTCCATTACGGTTCCGCTTGCATGGTATCCCCGACTTATGCACGCAACGGAATCAGAACGTCAAAACTGGCGGCTGATTGGTAAAGGGTATGGTATACATTGGGAAGAGCTTGATGAGGATATCAGTGTTGAGGGTTTGTTACTTGGCAAGACTTCAGGTGAAAGTCAAACATCGTTCAAGAGATGGCTTGCTGGTCGTGCGTTTCCATCGGTTTGATTGTGCAATGCAGACTTGAGTGAGGCAGGGGAAGCGCAGACACTTTGCTGACAAACACACAATATTGCAATCCGACGATTCAACAGTCTTACAATCAATCAAGTTTACAAGCTAACAAAACAACAATCCAACAAATCATCGGACAAGGGGAGGGATGGAAGTTGCAATTACGTCCGCACTGCGGACGCAATTGCACTGTTAGGGGTTCAGTCTGGTGATATCTCGATAATCGGCAAGTGACGAAACGGCATTCAAGAAGCGAATTCGTGTAATTTATGCCTGATAGCACCAGGCTTCATGCCACGTATATTTTTCCAGCCTCTTGCTGCTCATCAGTCCAGCGTTACTGGCCAGCGCCTGCATGACGGTCGGAGTTTCGGGGAAATCGCAGTTTCTTATATGTTCCTGTACCTGATTCCGTTCGTGAGTGGTCAGAGCCTCCCAACGTGTTGCCACCATTCCATTGTAACTATCGAGATATGCCGGTCGGGTCTGCTGCTCTTCGAGCATGACATCCACCAGGATGACGCATCCATTCTCGCGAAGGGTACGCTGGCACTCGGTGAAAAAAGTCTGTTTCTCCTCTGTTGTCAGGTGGTGTAAGGCATAGCCGGAGTAGATCACGTCGAAATGGTTTGCAGGCGCCTCCTTCAGCACGGCGACCATGTCCCTGCAGAGAAGATTTACAGCGATTCCGAACGGCTCCAGGTTCTTTTGGGCAACATCGAGAGCGTAGGGGGAAAGATCGCATCCGCAGTACTCTGTCACTTGACCGGGGTTCAGAATCTTGCCGATATGGGTGGCATCTCCACATCCCAGATCGAGGACATTAAGCGTTCCTGGGCGGCTCTCAAGCAGCTTTTTGACAGCAGCCAGGGTTTCGCGGTGAAACATAAGGTTGTTGCTGATAACCTTCTGGTAGGTGGCCCAGGTTTTGCGGAAGATGTAGATAGGGTCTGTTTTCATATCAAAAGAGGAGCTGTCGTTTGATTGGCCATATTTGTTTCTCTAATAACGGCAATTGCCGGTAAATGGCATGAGCAATTTTCAATAAATCAGATATGCATAAAGCGATTATTATCGGGGCATCATCCGGAATTGGCCGGGAGCTTGCAAAAGTGCTCGCAAGAAATGGCTATGCTCTTGGACTGGTTGGCCGTCGTCTTGATCTTTTGTTGAGTCTCCAGCAGGAAGTTGCGCACTCTTCGTTCACAAAGCAAATCGATATTTCTCAACCATCCCGGGCGATGCATCTTCTCCAGGAACTTATTCATCAGATTCAGGGAGTTGATCTTGTTGTCATCAGTTCAGGGGTTGGATTCATCAATAGCGACCTTGAATGGGAAAAGGAGGGTGCAACAATCAGCGTCAATGTTACGGGCTTTGCTGCTATGGCAAATGTGGCAATGGAACACTTCATTGCGCAAGGGTCAGGCCATTTGGTTGGTATTTCCTCTCTTGCTGCCCTGAGGGGTGGAGAGAGCAGCCCGGCCTATTCTGCATCGAAAGCTTTTGTCTCAAATTATCTGGAAGGGCTGCGAAAGAGGGTGGTCAAGCTGAAATTACCCATCACCGTGACAGAGATTATGCCAGGGTTTGTTGATACGGCAATGGCCAAAGGTGAGGGCCTGTTTTGGGTGGTACCAGTGGAGAAAGCGGCGCAGCAAATTTTCAGGGTTATCAAAAGCAGAAAGAGCCATGCCTGTGTGACAAAGCGTTGGCAGGCCGTAGCATGGTTCCTGAAGGTATTACCTGACGTTATTTACCTGAGGATATAATTCCTTAAACGCAGGCTGATTATCAGTAAAGGTCGCCTTGCAATAATTATTGCTTCCGAGTCATTTTATTTCTTCGTAACCGCTACATTGTCGAGACAGGCATAGCTGTTTTTGTGTACTTCCTCAAGCATGGTGTATATTGATCGTCCGTGGGGATTGGTTAATTTGATCCAACCTGTCAACATTTCGTAAAAAGGAGAATTGCTATGGTTAAGAAATTATTTCTGCTCGTTGTCGCCCTTTGTATGACCGTAACGGTAGCACTTGCCGGTAACTTTAAGCTCACAAGCCCGACTATTAAATCCGGAGTTACTCTTTCCGAGGAACAAGTATTTGATGGCTTTGGTTGTTCGGGGAAAAATCAATCACCAGCATTGAAATGGACGCCTGGTCCGAAAGGAACAAAAAGCTATGCAATAACGGTGTACGATCCCGATGCGCCGACAGGTTCTGGCTGGTGGCATTGGGTTGTTTACAATATCCCGACGAATGTGACTGAATTGGCTGCTGGAGCAGGAGATGCAACAGGGAAACTACTGCCTCCGGAAGCTCTGCAAGGTCGTACCGATTATGGCACCCATGCTTATGGCGGTGCCTGTCCACCAAAAGGTGACAAACCCCATCGTTACATTTTTACTGTCTATGCATTGAAAATAGAAAAAATTGACGCTCCTGCCGAAGCCTCCGCAGCATTGATTGGCTTCATGATTCGTGCCAATGCCCTTTCCAAAGCGAGCTTTACGGCCAAATATGGTCGCTAACAGGTCAATAAACCTGGCCGGACAAGCCACGCTCTTACAGGGTGGCTGTCCATTGGTCGACACCGTATCGTTAGCTCTTAACAGGAGAAAGCTGTTTCAAAAGCAGCGTTTGAAGAAACAATCAGAAAAGCAGGAAGTGCCGGGTTTGTCATTGTTGCAAGGCCAAAGATGGTTTTCAGCAGGGCGGTGCTATTGCAAAATGGCTGACATGAGATAGCTTATTTATGCCACTTAACCTCTATACCAGCAACCGGATGGAAGTTCTGGTTGACACCCTCGCCACGGTGCTTCGTGAGCCGCTCGCTTCGGCCTTTACCAAAGAGGTGATTGTGGTGCAGAGCCGGGGGATGCAGCGGTGGCTCTCGATGGAGCTGGCGTCGCATTTTGGCGTCTGGGCCAACGGGCACTATCCATTCCCGAATGCGATGGTGCAGGAGCTTTTCTGTAACATCTTGCGCAATATGCCTGATACCTCCGCTTTTGCACCGGAGGTGATGGGCTGGAAGATTATGCGCCTGTTGCCGGATCTGCTTGAGGGTGAGCAGTTTGGCACCTTGCGCCACTATCTGGCCGATGATCCTGACGGGCTCAAGCTTTTTCAGTTGTCGGAAAAAATTGCCGATACCTTCGACCAGTACACGCTCTTTCGTCCGGAGATGCTCCTTGGCTGGGAGGCGGGGGAGCAGCAGCCGTCTGGCGAGGAGTGGCAGCCCATTCTCTGGCGAAAGCTTGCCGAAGGAGGCGGGGCGCATCGGGGACGGTTGAAGGATCTCTTTTGCAGGCAGTTGAGTCCTTCGTCACCGGGAGTGGAGGAGATTCCCGAGCGTATCACCCTTTTCGGGATCTCCTGTTTGCCGAAGTTCCATCTTGATGTGCTCTCGGTTGTGGCGAAGGTGACTGAGGTCAACCTCTTTATCCTCAGCCCTACCAGTGAGTACTGGGGCGATATTCTCTCCAGAAAGGCAAGTGCCAGGCTTTCGGAGGAGGAGCGAGCCCTTCGCACTGAGGGGAATCCGCTGCTCGCTTCGCTTGGCCGGATTGGTCGCGATTTTTCGGACATGATTATCGACCTGAGCGACAGCGCTTTGCATCAGGAGGAGCTGTACGATGATCCGGGGGAGGAGTGCCTGCTTCACGCCTTGCAATCTGATATTATGAACCTCTCGGGTACCGGAGAGGAGGGGGAGCTTCGCCCGTTTGACCGTGATGACCGCTCGGTCAGGATTCACTCCTGCCACAGTCCGCTTCGTGAAATTGAGGTGCTTTACGACAATATCCTCGCCATGCTTGAGGAGAATGCCGATCTGAGCCAGCGCGACATTGTGGTGATGACGCCGGATATTGAAATTTATTCACCCTACATCTCCAGCGTTTTTGGGGCAGGGATTGGCGCAGGAGATGGTGCTGTGGCGCTGCATTACTCCATTGCTGACCGGCGGATGATGAATGAGGGGGAGATAGCTACGGCGGTGCTGAAGTTGCTGGCTCTGCCTGGAAGCCGTCTTGCAGCCTCCGGGCTTTTCGATCTGCTCTCCTCGCCTCCAGTGAGCCGCCGCTTTTCGCTGGATGCCGGTGAGCTTGAGCTGATTCGTGGCTGGATTGAAAAGAGCGGTATTCGCTGGGGAATGGATGAAAATGACCGCACTTCGCGCAGTCTTCCCTCCTATCGCGACAACTCCTGGAGGGCGGGGCTTGATCGGCTGCTGCTTGGTTACGCCATGCTGGATGAGAATCAGCTTTTTAACGGCATTCTCCCTTACGATGATATGACGGGCTCTGATGCCGAAACGCTTGGCAAATTTGCTGACTTTGTTGAGAGAGTCGATCGTTTTGTTGAGAGTTTTGGGCGCTCCCGTACGCTTGAGGAGTGGCGCATCCAGTTTCAAGCGCTACTGGCCGATTTTATTGCCTCCTCCGACAGTTCCGAGCGAGAGTTTGCCACCATTGCAGCGCTGTCGGAAGAGCTTGGCAAGGCGGCCACTGCGGCGGAGTTTGCCGATACCGTGACGCCTGCGGTGATGCTTTTCTGGCTCAGGGCACGCCTTGAGCAGCAGGAGCAGGGGCTTGGCTTTATGACGGGCGGGATCACCTTTTGCGCCATGCTGCCCATGCGGAGCATCCCCTTCCGGGTTGTGGTGCTGATCGGTATGAACGACAACGCCTTTCCCCGTCAGAGCCGCGCCCCGGGCTTTGACCTCATTGCCCGTGAACCGCAGAAGGGCGACCGCTCACTGCGCAACGAAGATCGTTACCTCTTTCTTGAGTCGATTCTCTCGGCACGCGATCTGCTCTACATCAGTTATGTTGGCCAGAGCATCCGCGATAACAGCGAGCTGCCGCCATCGGTGCTGGTCAGCGAACTGCTTGACGCTGTGCGGCGGGGCTTCTCGCTGCCCGATGGTATTTCGGTGGAGGAACTTATGGTGGTGCGCCACCGTCTGCAAGCCTTTAACCGGGAGTATTTCACCGCAAGCTCTCCGATTTTCAGTTACTCGGCGGAGAACTACCGTGCACTGGTTGAAAAGGAGAGCGCTGCGGCCCACTCCCGCCCCTTTATGAGCGCACCCCTTGCTCCACCGCCGGAGGAGTTGAAAACCCTCTCGCTGGCTCGGCTCCTGCGCTTTTACGATAATCCGTCAGGATTCTTTCTTGAACAGCGCCTCGGCATTCGGCTTGAAGGGAGTGCAGAGCCGCTTGAAGATCGGGAGCCTTTTGCGGTTGAGGGGCTTGAGCTGTACAGCCTGAAGCAGGAGCTGCTTGAGGTGGTGCTTGGGGGAGGGGAGAGCCGCGATCTGCTCCCGCTTTTCCGGAGCAGGGGAATGCTCCCGCCAGCGCGTCACGGTGAGCAGCTTTTCACCAGAATCCTTGGTGAGGTTGAGGGGTTTGCCGCCACGGTGCAGGAGAGTATCGGTGGCAGTGTGGCGCTTGACCCGCTTGAGGTTGATCTGCAACTGGGTGCCTTTCGCCTTACCGGACGGCTTGAGCGCCTCTGGCCGCACTCCTTGCTGCACTACCGCTACGCCAGGCTGAAGATGAAAGACCTCATGAGGAGCTGGATTGAGCATCTCGTGCTCAACTCAATGAACCAGCCGGGCTACCCCGTTTGTACCTCTTTGGTGATGGACGACGACATCAGAACGTTTGAACCGGTGGAGGGCGCTTCCACTCTCCTTGAGGGGCTTCTTAACCACTACTGGCAGGGTATGTCAATGCCCCTGCGCTTTTTCCCGCGCTCCTCCTATGCTTTTGCAACAAAGGGGCTTGAGGCTGCCCGCAAGGAGTGGCGTGACGACACCTTCAACAACCGTCCAGGCGAAGGCTCCGACCCGGCCATTCAGCGCTGCTTTGGTGCTACAGAGCCCTTTGATGAGGAGTTTTGCTCATTAGCGGTTGAGCTGCTTGGGCCGATGGTGGAAAAATAAGTTTTGGATTTATTCCTGATTTTAAAAAGCACCGGCAACATTACCATGGTTATTGATAACCTGAAAAAGCGCAACCTGGTGCGACGCGAGCGAGCTCAGGATGACAGGCGCTTTATAGCAATACATTTGACTGAATCGGGACGTTTGCTGATTGAACATGTTTTCCCCTTGATCATGGCCGCCATTGTTGGGGAGATGAGCATTCTTCAGGAGAGTGAGCAGGAAGAGTTGGCAACTCTTTGCCGACGGATAGGCCTTCAAGAAATGGAGGTTTAGGGTAACTGATTTTTTTTGGATAGATAGCTTAATGTTAAATCACTCTGCAACAACAAACATAAACGGAGATCGAAAATGAAAAAAAACATTACAAGGGCAATGCTCACCGCAGCAATCATATTTTTGCCCTCACTTGCTACGGCGACTCAATGGAACATTGACCCCGATCATTCAAATGTTGGATTCAGTGTCAGTCACCTTATGGTGTCGCACGTAAAGGGTAACTTCAACAAGTATAGCGGTGTTGTTGATATTGACGATAAAGAGATGACACATTCGAAGGTCAATGTCA
>CAINOO010000049.1 GCA_903851535.1 uncultured Chlorobiaceae bacterium
ATGTTAATACTTTAATTACAATAATCACAATTTTAGTTATCACTTTGCTACTATTTAATAATTAAAGTGATTTTATGGCGATCCACCTGGGCATACCTCCCCCCTGTCAGCATGATGCAGTAACGGGTTATGGCAACAAGGGAAATCGAGCCGGATGACCCCGCTTCGCCCTGCTCTTTGGGAGCATCAGCATGGATGCACCCTATACTTGCCGGTTTGATTGTGAAGAACGAAATGAGTGAGTATGAGCAACAGAGCTCTTGGTAAACGCTCTTTCACCAAGGGAGAACAACTACAAAAAGACGACGGCGGAGATGGATGATTTTTTTCTGAGTAATCGACGAGAGGCATTAAGCCGGAAAAAAGCTTGGCTTTCGATCCGCAATGATGACGAACAGGCCGGACTTTCCCTGCCAGCCCACCCGTACGCTCAGTCAGGCTTGCGATTTCGCTTTGACAGATCAAGGGGCTGAGGCACAGGGCCTGTTCATGACTATTCTGGACACCGGGGGAAGCACCGGAACATTCGGCACGCCCTGATTTACGCGGCAGCTAAGCCGGCAAGGCTCGATAAGCTATGGCGGTCAAGAAAATTCCGTTAGCGATCAACCAGATGAATCAAACGCTCACAGGCATCAATCGCTGTTTCGTATGGAATAATTTCATCATCACGCGCAAAAGACATATCCTGCACGAACGCTTGATACGCTTCTTTCCATCCGGCGGTTTGCAAATTTGTTATAACGCCACGAAGCCTTTGTTCTTGGGGGATGTCGCTGCGGTTGTGATCGCCAGCAATTGATTGGTGAACAAGGTTTGGAAATTCCGCGGTCGGCGTAATCAAAGTTTCAAGTGCAGCCAGATCGTGCACGTGCCGTATCAGGGTTTTATCTTGGCGTTCCTCTTCGTCGAGCAATCGCCACGATAGCGCACTTACTTTATCCGCCGCGATTTCGACCGGATCGATATAGGGCATAGAGGCAATTTCGGCGGGTTGCCCTTCCGTAAATCTTAACAACGACTGTACTGGCTTGAAAACAACAGGCATTTGTGGCGGAATAAAACGCACCTCGACACGGATATGCGTCCTCAGTCGTCGGTTCCGCGTAAATATTGCCCCGTAATCCAGTTCAAGCGAAAAGAATCTGCTTCCATCGCGTACCATCGGTTCTGCGACCAGACGAAATTCTTCAGCTTCAAGAGCTGCAATTATTTTTTTGCGAATTTCACGATAATGCTTGTGCCCGGCAGGGTGTATGGTAGCTTTAAAATCAACATCTTCAGAAAACCGTTTGATAAGTCCCGCTTTGGCTAACGATGTTCCACCGCCAAAAGCCAATTGTAACCCTTCGATTTGAAGGTCGTTAAGCAACGTAAGGGCTCGAACCACATGCCAATCCTTCTCAATAAAAGCTTCGTCAGTTGTGACGAGTATTCCAGCGGCACGTTCAATGGCCGATTTTGTGGGCTGGGATTGATTAAGCGGCATGTTCAAACCTCATGCTATACCCGTCGAATCCAATACGGCGACGAACACGTTTGCGAACACCGATAACACGGCCAGTTGGAACTTGAGTCGTTTTGCCTTCATTGTACTTGATTTCCATTTCTGTCAGGCCAGTAGGAACGCCCAGCTTTTTCATCGCCTCCAATACCAGACTGTTAAGGCTTCTGGGAAGTGACGGACTGGCATCAAGAGGCGATACCGTCGCCCGCACATAAATGCCTTGGCCTATTTTGACAAGCATCCCTTCTTTTACTAACCGAAGCAAACAACGCCCAACTTGGTCATAGCCTCCAAGATCAAGAAAATCTTGTCGTAGAATAACGTCATTGCGCTTGCGCACGATGCGCTTGCTCATTTTGGAGAGCAGTGTGTCTTGTAACTTTTTCATATTGTCAATTTACGACA
>CAINOO010000050.1 GCA_903851535.1 uncultured Chlorobiaceae bacterium
TGAAATGACAACACATTTCGGGTTGCCGGTTGTCCCTCCGGAAAAGAGGAAAATTGCCGGTTCATGATGCTTGATGGCAATCGGTGTAAATTTTTTCCCTGATTGGGCGACAAGAAGAGCGGCCAGCCAATGATCTCCTGAATGCAGCTTCACCCTGTGACCATCTTTTTTTTCTTTAAAGAGCGTAAAGATTGTGCTGTTGAGCGGTGAAAGATACTCTTTAATGCTGGTTACAATCACCCTTTTCAGGCGCGAAACAGTCTGGGCTGCCTTGATTTTTTCATAGAAGGGAGTGAGAACAATGACCGTCTCTGCACCACATTCATTGAGGGCATGCTCAAGCTCATTGACCGTATAGAGTGGATTCATGGGCACGGCAATCGCATCGGCTTTCCATACTCCGAACTCGCTGATGAGCAGTTGCGGTGAGTTGGGCATGATGAGCGCAACCCGGTCTCCCTTGCCCAGACCAAGCGAAAGCAGGGCTCCGGCAAGTGCGTCGCTTTGCTGCTCCAGTTCGAGATAGGAGAGCGCTCTTCCCTTAAAGTACATCGCTGGATACCGGGGCTGTTCCTCTGCACTTCTCCGAAGAACATCAACCAGCGTCTCTTCCGGATAGGGATGAAGCGTGTGGGGAACTCCCTTGTCGTAATGGCGAATCCAGGGCTTTGCTCTCATGGCTTTTATTGGCATTTTTAATCTTGCAAGAATCGAATATAACGGGATATCATGCATCATGAAAGGATGCGGGAGCAAAAAGTTACGATATCGACTCAACAACATCGCAAACTGCTGCGGTTAATTGGGTGAGTTCTTTGTCGCGCATGATATATGGTGGCATAAGATAGACCAATCTCCCAAAGGGACGAACCCACACCCCCTTTTCTACAAACTGTTCCTGTATGAGAGCCATGTCGACCGGGTGGTGCAGTTCAACCACCCCAATGGCTCCAAGCACACGCACATCGGCAACATTGCCTGAATTCCGACAGGGTTCGAGCCCCTGACGAAGCCCGAATTCGAGTCGCCGCACCGATGCCTGCCAGTCGTAACTGCACAGGAGACGAATGTTTGCAGAAGCGACAGCGCAAGCCAGAGGGTTTGCCATAAAGGTAGGGCCGTGCATGAAAAGCCCGGGATTGCCAGAACAGATCGCCTCGGCAACCTTCTCTGTTGTCAATGTTGCGGCTAAGGTCATGTAGCCCCCGGTCAGCGCCTTGCCGACGCAAAGAATATCGGGAACAACCGCAGCATGTTCAAGTGCAAACATTTTTCCTGTACGCCCGAAACCGGTGGCGATTTCATCAAAAATGAGCAGCACCTTGTAATCATCGCAGAGTTCCCGGAGGCGACAAAGATAGTGTGGGGAGTAAAAGCGCATCCCCCCCGCGCCCTGCACTATGGGCTCGATAATCACAGCGGCAATCTCACGATGATGCCGTTCAAGCTTCTGGCGCAAATCGGCCATATCCTCTTCCTGGCAGGGCTCATAAAACCGGGGTGCCGGAGCTTCTGCAAAGTAGTGCTCCGGCATAACCCCTTTAAAGAGAGAGTGCATGCCCGTTACCGGGTCGCAGACTGACATGGCGGCAAAGGTGTCGCCATGGTAACCGGAGCGGACAGTCAGCAGACGGTTTTTCGGGGTTTGGCCAAGAGCTGCCCAGTACTGCAAAGCCATCTTGATGGCAACTTCAACGGCAACTGAGCCGGAATCGCTGAAAAAGAGCTTCTGCAGTGGCTCGGGAGTCAGTGCCACCAACTGTTTTGCAAGAGTAACGGCAGGTTCATGGGTGAGGCCTCCGAACATGACATGACTCATCCGCTGAAGCTGCGTGACTATGGCCCGATTAAGCACCGGATGGTTGTAACCGTGGATGGCGGCCCACCAGGAGGACATGCCGTCAACAAGCCGACGGCCATCTTCAAGCTCAAGAAAGACATCGTTGGCACCGCAAACCGGATAGACCGGCAGTGGAGCCGTTATAGAGGTGTAGGGATGCCAGAGGTGCCTGCGATCAAAATCAAGGTCAATGGGAGAGGAATGCAAGGCCATACCAATAAAGACTATAACAGGTTAGGATAAAGAGAGACGTGCGGCAGCATCCTGATCGAGCTGCCCCTCATGCAGATCAATGAGGGGTACCACATATCCGGCCCTGGCAAGGTAGTGAAGAATCACCTCACGGGTATCATCGGCGATAAGCTTGTCAATATGCTGAAAACAGTTGTAGACAACCCCCCTGATAGCAATTCCCCTGTGCCGACATGCCTCGATGGAGAGCAGGGTGTGGTTAATGCTGCCAAGCCGTGGACTCGTCACCAGAAGAAGACTGTAGCCCGCATCACGAATATAGTCGGCAAAAAGGAGCTCAGCAGTGAGAGGAACAAGGAGCCCGCCAACCCCCTCAAGAAGCACCAGGTCGTAGCGTTGCTGCAGGGCAAGGGTGGCGTGGCTGATACGGTGAAGATCGACCTCAGAGCCTTCCAGACGGGCAGAAAGGTGAGGAGAGGCTGGATAGCGGAAAACTGAAGGGCCGGTGAGCCCCTCCCGGTCAACCTCCTGCACTCCAATACCCATAAGGCGGCGGTGTTCAAGGATATCTTCCGCTATCCCCTCACAGCCCGTCTGAACAATTTTCTGTGTAATGACCTTTTTCCCTTGCTGAAGCAGAGCTTTGGCAAGCAGACCGGTCGTATATGTTTTTCCGATTCCGGTATCGATACCGGCAACAGCAAGCACAATGCCACTCATAAGGTTCTCTTTTTCATGCAGCAATAAAGGGGATGGTAGGTCAGGTAGACACCATTTTCAGATGAAAAAAGTCGCCGATACTCTTTGATAAAATGGTGGTAACGGCTTTTTGTCCATGAACGGCGAAGCAGCCCGTTGACACCGGTAGAGCGGATATGATGCAGCATTGCTTCTGGTGAAGTGAACTCCATACGGACGATCTCTTCGCGACTGACGCTCATCTCAAAATAACGTCCGGCAAGAAGTTCAAGCTCTCCGAGGGAGTGATAACTGAGCCCAACGCCCTCGACGCTTGCTATTTCACGCATATTCGAGGGGCCAAAGGTGGTGAAAGCGAGCATACCGCCGGGCTTGAGATGAAGGGAGATCTTTCGAAAAAAACCGTCAAGGTCATCAAGCCATTGCAGTGTGGCATTCGAAACAGCAAGATCAAGCAATGCGGGTATAAGCTCCAGACTCTCGATATCCCCGGCAAGAAAGTGGAACTCCCCGACCGCAAAGCGCTCAAGAACCTCCTGGAGAGAGATGAGGCTCTCTTCGACAAGATCATTGGCATAATAGCTTTTGACGGTGCAGCGACCGAGCAGCTCAGCCATAAGCGCACCTGAGCCTGAGCCCACTTCGAAGACCCGCTCAAACGATCGGCCAGGAACCTGCTGGCAAATGATCTCTGAAAGTTCTCGAGCCATCGCTTTCTGCACCACAGCATGGCGACCGTAACTGAAAAGCGTACGGCTAAAACGGTCACGAACCAGTTGTTTGTCAATCAACGGATGCATGCAAGCACCTCCTGCAGGTTCCTGAAATGAAAAAAGGGAAAATGGGGCATATCGGTTATCATGGTTTGACGATGACCTCTCCATGCGCAGCACTGCTGCCCTGCAGGAAAAACAAGATCACGCCCCCCAATAATGGTATGGTCATAACGCCATGCAGCTCCACCTGCCGGGCCCTCCGCCAGAAAGTGCTCCTGCAATTGCTCCAACTCTTGCTGTTGATCTTCCGTGCTGCGGTCGGGAGAGATGGAGCAAAAAAGAGCGAGAGCTTCGTCAGAGCAACACATCCTGCGATTGAATCGGGTTCGGTTCTTTTCAGACCAGGTGGCGAGGGTTGCCTGAAAAACCCGGGGGTTGATCCCTCTCTCTGCATTGACCGGATAGAGGGTACCATTGATGGCAATTGAGCGTTCTATCGGGGGCAGTTCAACATGCTGCGCTGCCCAGACACCAAATGACCAGGCTATAACGGTTATGCGGCCATACCGGCTTGCCTCACTCATAAAGCACGGCTCTGCCTCCAGGGTTCGGTAGTCGTAACAGAGCAGAAAGTCAGCATCAAACCCGCCAGGAAGCGACTCGGCAAGAAGATGGTCGCCAATACGGCGATCCATGCCCCAACCGTTGAAAAAAAGCAGGAGCTCTTCAGCCCCCTCGTTTCTGATCCATGCTGTTTTCATGCA
>CAINOO010000051.1 GCA_903851535.1 uncultured Chlorobiaceae bacterium
GACGGAATACGAGGGCAAGTTGCTTGAAAAACTTTTCGAGAGTGAAGATCAGGGGGGGTATCAGGGCGTTGTGCTGAATGCGGGAGCCTTGACTCATTACTCCATAGCCCTGCGTGATGCCATCAGCGCCGTGACCATTCCTGTTGTGGAGGTTCATCTCTCCAACATCTATGCCCGCGAAGAGTTTCGTCATACGTCAGTGATTTCCCCGGTATGCGTTGGCGTCATCAGTGGTTTCGGGGCCAACAGCTACCATCTCGGTGTCCGTGCTTTGCTCGCTTCTGGTTTACCTGAACCAGAGTGAATCCGGGTATTTCCGATTAAGCTGTTTATCGAGCCCGAACCAGTGGCCTGATGGAAAGAGCATCATCAGGATGGCAAAGAGCATAAAGGGGGGCAGAGAAAGGTTGTAGTAGCCGCCGGCAGCAAAATTCAGCACCATGAAGAGAGCAAAAGCGGCATTTGCCCTGACCGCAAAGCCGAAAACGAGTCCGAGACCGATAAGAAGCTCGCCGATGGTTACTATCCACGCGATCGGGAAAGCGAGGGGTATGGCAAACTGCTCAAGGTAGATGGCCTGAAAGGAGCCAGCGGGAAGTTCACCAAGCCGTTTGGTGAAAAATCCCTGCATCAGGTCGCTCCAGAGCCATCCCTTTACCAGCTTGTGCCAGAATCCATAAAGAAAAACCGCAGCAAAGAGATAGCGTCCAGCAAGAAAAAGGGTAATCCCCGCAATTTTGAAAGGATGCTTTTCCATCGTTTTTTTTGTTACAGTCCGTTGCGCTCGAAGATGATATCGACACTGTTTTTCAGCTTTTTCAGGATATTTTCGGAACTGAAGAGTTCGGCGATTTCCTCCGGGTTGATGTGTTTGAGCAACTCCTCATCTTTCAGTACCAGTTCGCGCAGGTGCACCTTCGTCGACCAGCTCTCCATGGCGTTGCGCTGTACAAGACGATAGGCATCCTCACGGGTCAACCCTTTGGCGGTAAGAGCAAGAAGGATGGTCTGTGAGGTGGTCAGGCCGTAGGATGAGTTGAAGTTTTCCTCCATTCTTTCGGGATAGACCAGCAGGGTATCAACAGCTTCGCTGAAAGTACGCAGCATGTAGCAGAGTGCGGTGGTCGAGTCGGGCATGATGATGCGCTCAACCGATGAGTGGGAAATATCGCGCTCATGCCAGAGTGCAACGTTTTCCATGGCCGCCAGGGAGTTCGAGCGAACCACGCGGGCAAGGCCGGTAAGGCGCTCGAAGGTGATCGGGTTGCGCTTGTGGGGCATGGCGGAGCTGCCTTTCTGTCCCTTGCTGAAAAACTCTTCTGCTTCACGCACTTCAGTACGCTGCAGGTGGCGCAGTTCAACGGAGAATTTCTCGATTGAGGATGCGATGATGGCCAGTGTTGTGGCAAATTCCGCGTGGCGGTCGCGCTGAAGAATCTGTGTCGATATGGAAGAGGGTTCGAGACCGAGTTTGCGGCATACCGCAGCTTCGATATCGGGCGAAAGGTGCTGATAGGTTCCAACCGCTCCGGAAATTTTACCGACAGAGATGACGGCAACAGCCTTTTTCATACGGTCGAGGTTCCTGAGCATCTCCTGATGCCACAAGAGCAGTTTCAGGCCGAAGGTGGTTGGTTCGGCATGAATGCCGTGGGTTCTGCCCATTTCAAGGGTGTATTTAAACTCTACCGCCCTTTTTGCAAGAACCTCCACCAGTTGCTCAATATCGGCGACAAGGATTTTTCCGGCATCGCGCATCTGCATGGCAAGAGAGGTATCAACAACATCCGAGGAGGTGAGCCCTTCATGAATGTAGCGGGAATGGGGGCCGACATAATTGGCGACATTGGTCAGAAAGGCAATGACATCGTGTTTTGTCTCTTTCTCGATCTCAAGAATTTCATCAACATTGAATGCGGCTTTCTGCCGAATGGTCACAAGTGCCTCTTCGGGGACAAGGCCAGCCTCCATGCGAGCCTCAACAGCGGCAATTTCAAGCTGCAACCAGCGTTCAAATTTTGCATCATCTGTCCAGATGGCCGAAATATCTTTGGGTGAATAACGTGGTATCACTGGTTGGGTTCAGGTTTAGTGTTGTTGTCGTAACGACGGTTAATATAGTGACCGGAACCATGAAAAACCATACTTCCGGAAAAGAGTCACGGTTATTGTTCTCCGTTCCCTTTTGTTTCGTCACTCATTTCCCGGTATATCTGCCGGATATAGTCGAGAGCAGCATCGCGGTCGTAGGGAACAAGGCCGTCTATGACCGCATTTTCCATCCTTTTTTTGATCATTCCCACCATTTTTCCCTCTTTCAGGCCGAGCGTTGCCATGATATCCTCGCCGCTCAGAGGGGGGCGCCATTTGGCGAGCTGGTCTTTTTCGCCAACCTCAGCAATTTTTTCTTCAACATGGTTGAAGTTGCTCATAATCCGTGATACTTTTTTCGGATTTTTGCTGGTGACGTCAGCCCGGCAGAGGTTCATCAGATCCTGGAGATCTTCTCCGGCATCAAACATGAGCCGCCGGATGGCTGAATCGGAAATCTCCTCTTTTGAGAGGGGGATCGGGCGGTGATGGAGGCGGACTATTTTCTGAACGTAGTCGAGCGGGTCGAGTGGCCAGCGCATTTGGCGGAATATTTTGGCGACGATTCTCACACCAATGGCATCGTGACCGTGAAATGTCCATCCGGTTGATTTGCTGAAGCGCTTTGTGGCTGGCTTGGCAATATCGTGCAGCAGCGCGGCCATTCTGAGCCAGAGGTTTTCGGAGTGCGCAGCAAGATTGTCGATAACCTGGAAGGTGTGAAAGAGGGTGTCTTTGTGTCCCAGTCCGTCAACCTGTTCAATGCCGGCCATGGCGGCAACTTCCGGCATGATAGCTTTCAGCAGGCCGGTTTCATGGAGAATAATCAATCCCTTCGACGGTCGGGGTGAGAGCATGATTTTGAACAATTCCTGACTCACTCTCTCTATCGACACAATCCCGATTCTTTCATGCATGGCCTTCATCGCCTCAATAACGTCGGGGAGCAGCGTAAAATCGAGCTGGGCTGCAAAGCGTGCGGCCCTCATCATGCGCAAGGGGTCATCCGAGAAGGTCTGTATGGGGTCAAGCGGTGTTCTCAGGATGTGGGCACCAAGATCCTCCATACCGTGAAAATGGTCGATGACCTGGTTTCGCCCTTCGCTGTTCAGCAC
>CAINOO010000052.1 GCA_903851535.1 uncultured Chlorobiaceae bacterium
CTCTTCCGCAACACGCTCAATGGCATTGCCTATTGCAGGATGATTTTTCAGGATGATCGTCCGGTTGATTTCATCTATGAACAGGTAAATGAGCGTTTCGAAATGTTGACCGGCCTGAAAAATGTTGAGGGTCGCCGGGTTTCCGAGGTGATTCCCGGTTTCGCCAATACCAGTGTTGAGCTTTTGGAGATCTATGGACGGATCGCAAAAAGCGGTATGGCCGAACGCATTGAGTATTATTTGGAGCCACTGAAAATGTGGCTCGATATTTCGGTTTACAGTACACAATATGAGCACTTTGTGATGGTGTTTAATGTCATCACAGAGCGCAAACAGACCGAATATGCATTGCGCAAAAGTGAAAAAAAGTTTCGCTTCATCACGGAACAGATGGAAGAGGTGGTTTTTGTCGCTGATAATGCAGGCCGTTTAACCTTTGTGTCACCAGCGATTGAAAAATGTTTCGGATATACCTCTCAAGAGGTTATTGGTCATCAATTTACGGACTATCTGGTTGACGATGAAGTTTCCCGCTTTACAGTGCTATTCAATGACGCCGTGTTGTATCAGATGATGCGTCAGGTTCTTGAGTTCAGGTGCAGAAAAAAAACAGGTTCAGTTTTTTATGGGGAGATCCATTTCCACTATTTTCATGAAGAGGGCAGTTCCGGTATTATCGGCCTTATTCGTGATATTACGGAGCGAAAGCGCAATGAAGCGGTAACGGAATTTCGACTTCGTCTGCTTATGCTGCATGATTCCTGTTCGATTGAAGAGGTGTTGCGCTTAACGCTTGACGAAGCGGAGAGGTTGACAGAAAGCTGCATGGGCTTTTTTCACTTTCTTGAAGCGGATCAGGTGACCATTTCACTGCAGGTCTGGTCAACCCGTACGGAAAAAGATAGTTGTCGGGCAGTGGGTTGTCCAGGCCACTATTCGCTGAACGATGCCGGGGTCTGGGCTGATGCCATACGTGAACGCCAGCCTCTGATTCATAACAATTACGACAAACTTCCAAACCGCAAAGGGATGCCGAACGGCCATGCCGGGGTAAAACGTGAGCTGGTTGTGCCCATTATGCGTGGCGAGAAGATCATGGCCATTATTGGTATCGGCAATAAAGCGGAGGATTATGATCAGGAAGATGTCAAACTTTTGTCGGCTCTTGCGACTATTGCCTGGGATATTATTGGCAGAAAGCAGGCTGAGTTGTCGGAACGCAGGATCCAGCATGAGCTCGACAATGCGCAGAAAATGGAGCTGGTTGGGAGGATGGCTGGCGGTATTGCTCATGATTTCAACAATATGCTTTGTGTGATTCTGGGTCATGCTGAAATGGCATTACTCGACAGCCATCAGAATGAATCACTCAAAACAGCTTTGCAGGAAATTATCAATGCGGCCGAAAAATCGACCAGTCTTGCCAATCAATTACTTGCGTTTGCCCGAAAACAACCCCTGATTGCGAAGGTTCTCGACCTTAATGTTCTCATAGACAATATGCTGAACATGCTTCGCCGTCTTCTTGGTGAATATATTACGCTGGTTTGGCATCCGGGCCAGAACCTCGCCCCTGTAAATATGGATTCATCCCATTTTGACCAGATTCTTGTCAATCTTTGTGTTAATGC
>CAINOO010000053.1 GCA_903851535.1 uncultured Chlorobiaceae bacterium
AATAAGGTAACCGCGGTGATACCAAAGCCTATCAGGAGACGTGTTGACGTTTCCGGCTTCCATACCCTGATCGTGAGTTGTTGATGGGCCAGCCAATGCCGGGGTAACTCCCGGCTTTTTAGCGTCCATGTCCCGGCTTTTTTGTATGTTTGGAGGAGAGTATTTTTTGCCCTGTTGCAACGTTCTTACGGTAATGGTGAACTAAATTGTTTTAATATATGATTGTAGTATGAAAATCGGCATTTCCTGTCACCATACCTACGGGGGGAGCGGGGCAATTGCTGCTGAACTCGGCAAGGCACTTGCAGCCAAGGGGCATATTGTTCATTTTTTCAGCCAGGCCGCTCCCTTTCGGCTTGGAGCGTTTTCACGCAATATCTTTTGTCATGAGATTGAGGTGATGCATTATCCGCTTTTTGAGTCTCCCTTTTACTCTCTTGCCCTTGCCTCCAAAATTGCCGATATCGCCTATTATGAAAAGCTTGATGTTGTTCATGCGCATTATGCGATCCCCCATGCACTCAGCGCCATGCTTGCCCGACAGATGCTTGAGGACAAGTGTACCGAATCGAAGTGTTTCAAGCTGGTAACCACGCTTCATGGCACCGATATCACGGTTGTGGGAGCTGACCGGGGGATGCAGGATGTGGTGAGGCTTGCCATTAACAAGTCTGACGGGGTGACAGCCGTGTCGGCCTGGCTGAAGGAGGAGACGGTCAGGATGTTCAGTCCGAAAAAGGAGATCACGGTTATTCCCAATTTTGTTGATACCTCACTTTTTTTCCGCTCTCCGAAACCGGAAATTCGTGAACAGCTTGGTCTTCGGCAGGAAAAGATTGTTATCCACATTTCCAATTTCAGGCCGGTAAAATGTATCGGCGACATTATCCGGATTTTTTATGCCTTGAGTCGCCGTATTGAGGCAACGCTGTTGCTGGTGGGCGATGGGCCGGAACGCAGTGATGCTGAGGTTCTGGTTCGTCAGCTTGGCATTATTGATCGGGTACGCTTTCTCGGCAAGCTCGATGATATTGTGCCGCTGCTCTCTATTGCCGATGTTATGTTGATGCCGAGCAATGTTGAATCATTCGGTCTTGCTGCGCTTGAGGCCATGGCGTGTGGAGTGCCTGTTGTGGCAACAATGGCTGGCGGTTTTCCGGAGTTTATTGTTCCGGGAACTCATGGCTATCTGCTTGCTCCCGGAGACATCAAAGGTATGACGGAGAGTGCACTTCTCCTGCTTTCAGATGCCGCTCATTGGCGTGAGTGCTCCGAAGCCTGTGTTCAACAGGCAAAGCGCTATGAAACAGCCTTGCTTGTTGAGCACTACGAGGCATATTATACGATGCTGCTTGCCGGCGAGTAGCGGCGCTCCCTGTTCCTTTTTTCAGTAACGTTTGGTTGTCAGCAGAACACTCCGGTATTTTTCAAGGTTTTCGAGCACCTCTCCTGTGCCTCTGGCAACTGCGGTCAGAGGATCTTCGCTGATATGCACGGCAAGCTTGGTCTCTTCGCTGATTCTTTTGTCGAGACCTTTGATAAGGGAACCGCCTCCGGCAAGGAAAAGGCCACGGTTAAAAATGTCGGCAGAAAGTTCCGGTTTTGTTACTTCAAGGCTTTTTTTGATCGATGTAATGATCTGGCTGATTGGCGTGGAAATGGCTTCCCTTATGGTTGCTGAATTAACCTCTCGCTCTTCGGGAAGGGCCGTTACAAGGTTTCTGCCCCTTACCATCATGGTAAGCTCTTTTTCGAGTTTATAGGCAGATGCAATTTTGATTTTTACGTCTTCAGCCGTTCGCTCGCCAATAGCGAGGCTGTATGCTTTGCGGAAGTGACGAACAATGGCATTGGTGATATCGGTTCCGGCAACCCGGAGAGATTCGCCCGATGCAATGCCGCCGAGCGAAATAACGGCAATTTCCGTTGTTCCACCTCCAATATCAACAATCATATTGCCCATTGGCTCCTTGACATCAAGGCCTATTCCGATTGCTGCGGCCATCGGTTCTGTCACCAGGTAGACCTCTTTGGCACCGACATGCTCGGCAGAGTCGCGTACAGCCCGTTTTTCAACTTCGGTGATACCCGAGGGAATACCGATAACCATTCTGCGGATGCCGAATGAAAACTGGGTTTTGGTTTTATTGATAAGCCCCTTGATCAGTTCCTCTGTTGCCTCATAATCAGCAATGACACCGTTGGCAAGTGGCCGGATTGTTAAAATGCCCGGATGGGTCTTTTCGTGCATGAGCAGAGCTTCATGTCCGATGGCCACAATTTTTCCCGTATTACGTTCACGTGCGACAATTGATGGTTCATTTAAAACCACGCCTTGACCCCGGATAAAAATCAACGTGTTTGCTGTTCCGAGATCAATGGCGATATCACGGAACAGATTGCTGAAAAAGCTCATAATATCACAGTTCTGTATGTCATGTCATAGTGGCTTGGAATGGAGCCGATTCAGGCTATATTCCAAGGGTTCAACTGAATCTCCTTAAGGTAGATTAATGCAACTTTTTTTCAAATCAAAAAATTGTTTCCGTTACTACTTTTTTTAACCACGATTCTCTGGTATTGGGCTTTACAGGCCGATGTTTCGATAAACAGAACCCTTGAGTTACCTTGTTCCAAAAGAATTCCTGAATCCAGATAATCCAAAAAGAGGCAAGCAGTGTTGCGCATATATCGTTTTGCTGAAGAACGTTCAGCATTGAAAGAGCAACTGGATCGGAGCGTTTCGTTTGATGCTTCCGTTCAGACGGCTGTTGAAGAAATTTTGTTGCAGGTTCGCCAGCACGGAGATGGTGCGGTGCTCGATTATACGGAACGCTTTCAGGGAGTCCGTTTGGCCGACATGCAGGTTTCCCCTGATGCCATTCAGGAGGCCTATCATCATGCCGATCCCGCTTTTCTTGCTGTGCTTGAGGAGGCCTATGGCAATATCGTCCGGTTTCATCAGCACGAAGTGGAAAAAAGTTTTTTTTATGAAGCGGATGGGGGAGTATTGCTTGGCCAGCGGGTAACCCCAATGGAAAAAGCACTGCTCTATGTGCCGGGTGGACAGGCATCGTATCCCTCTTCAGTGCTTATGAATGCCGCTCCGGCAACCGTCGCCGGGGTCAAGCATATTGCTATGACCACCCCCTGTAACGCATCGGGAGAGGTGAGTCCCACTATTCTTGCTGCAGCCGCTGTTGCCGGTATTGGTTCTGTTTACAAGCTTGGTGGCGCACAGGCAATAGCTGCTTTTGCCTATGGCACCGAGACCATTGCGAAGGTCGACATCATTACCGGCCCGGGCAACAAATATGTGGCATTGGCCAAAAAGCAGGTCTTCGGCCATGTTGCTATCGACAGTATAGCGGGCCCCTCTGAAGTGGTTATAATTGCTGACGAATTGGCCAATCCTGAATTTATCGTTCTTGACCTGTTTGCCCAGGCAGAGCATGACGCGGATGCCTCGGCGGTGCTTATCACTCCCTCAGAATCGTTGGCCAGGGCCGTAAAAGAGTGTGCGGAAGCGCGTCTTCCTGCAATGCTTCGGCGTGAAATTATTGCCTCTTCGCTCGAACAGAACGGCGCTATTGTGCTTGTCAGTTCACTCTCAGAGGCTTGTGCGGTTTCGGATATGATAGCGCCCGAGCATCTTGAGTTGCATGTTGAACATCCGTGGGATATTTTGCCGGATATTCATCATGCCGGGGCGATTTTTATGGGTGGATACTCCTGTGAAACCGCAGGTGACTATTTTGCCGGACCGAACCATACGTTGCCGACCAATGGTACGGCACGGTTTTTTTCACCACTTTCGGTACGTGACTTTGTCAAGCATACGTCGATCATCTCCTATTCAAAACAACAGATGCGTCGCTGTGGAGAGAAAATTGCAGCGTTTGCTGATCTTGAGGGGCTTCAGGCCCATGGCGAGGCTGTCAGGGCAAGATTGAGGACCTTATGAGAGCTGGCGACTTTGATTATGAACTGCCGGATGAGAGGATTGCCAAATACCCGCCTCCGGAGCGTGGTTCGACCCGTCTTCTTCTTCTTGACCGTAAAAGCGGTGCTATCGAGCATACCTCCTATGCCGGTCTGGATGCTTTTTTACAGCAGGGTGACCTGCTTGTGTTGAACAATACACGAGTTATCCGGGCGCGGCTTTTTGTTTGCAAACCTTCCGGAGCGAAGATTGAGCTGATGCTTCTCGAAAAGCACGATGCGGAGCAAAGTCTGGTGCTTTACCGTGGGAAGCTGAAAAAAGGCGACACACTCATGGCGCATGATCATGAACTGCTGGTGACCGAACTTTTCGATAACGGCATTGCCCGGATTGCCCTCTCTGGAGAGCGATCGCTTCAAGATTTTTTTGATTGTTTCGGGGGGGTTCCCATTCCACCCTATCTTAAACGGGATGCGGAGGAGGTTGACCGGGAGCGATACCAGACCCTGTTTGCCGAATTGCCGGGATCAGTAGCCGCCCCGACAGCCTCCCTGAACATGACATCCGAATTGCTCGACAAACTTCGCAGCAAAGGCGTTGCTGTTGTTACCCTCACTCTGCATGTCGGTTTGGGCACCTTTCTTCCTGTCAGGGTTGATGCGCTTGAGGAACATGTCATGCATCGTGAGTATTACTCAATACCGCCGGAGTGCGCTGAAAACATTCGCAGGGTAAAATGTGCTGGCGGAAGGGTTGTTGCCGTCGGGACTACGGTTACCAGGGCACTTGAACATGCCGCTGAGCGTATTGAGATTTCAGAAGGAGATGAACCGCTGACAGGCGAAGCCGATATTTTTATCTATCCCGGTTATCGTTTCCGTCTTGTTGATTGTCTTCTGACCAACTTTCATGCACCTCGATCAACGGTACTGATGCTTACAGCCGCATTTGCCAGCCCCGATAAGCTGCGCAATGCCTACCGTGAAGCGCTCGCCGAAGGGTACAGCTTTCTCAGTTATGGTGACAGCATGTTTATTGTGTAGAATTTTGTTGTATTACAATCGCATCATTTTTCCCCCTGCCTTAAAGAACAAGGCTGATATAAGTTCTGTCCTGAAAAAATTAGCCGCTGTGGCTGGTATCGAAAAGAGCTTATCTTGTTTATAAAAGGGAGGTATGGTATTTTTAGAGTTGTTCGCTTATTGCGTGACAGCAGAGAAGCCTTCCTGGCATTTTCTTGAAGTGCATTTATTTCAAAACATACATAACACTGGGAGATTGACCTTATGAGTCTTGTAGACCAATATCGCGCGCATACCGAAGAGCGGGCCAAACTCAGCATTCCACCCTTACCGTTGACTGTTGAACAGGCTCGTTTGCTTGTTGGCCTGCTCAAGCAGGATGCTGTTGAGGAAAAAGAGTATCAGCTTGAATTATTCCGTGAGCATATCAGTCCGGGTGTTGATGAGGCCGCGTTTGAAAAAGCTGCTTTTCTTGATGCCATTCTGAAGGGAGAGTCATTCTGTACCGTGATCGATAAAATAGAGGCGGTCAGAATTCTGGGTACCATGCTTGGCGGCTATAATGTCAAGCCACTGGTTGATGCGCTCAGCCATGATGACTCGTCAATATGCAGCGAAGCTGCTGCAATGCTGAAAAATACTCTTCTGGTCTATGACCTGTTTGATGCCGTGGTTGACCTCTCCACAACCAATCCTTATGCCAAAGAGGTACTCAAATCGTGGGCAGAAGCTGAATGGTTTACCACCAGGCCCACCCTGCCCGAAAAACTGACCCTTACGGTTTTCAAAGTACCTGGTGAAACCAATACTGATGATCTCTCACCAGCGAGCGAGGCCTTTACCCGCAGTGATATCCCTCTTCATGCCCGCTGTATGCTCGGTACCAAAATAACCGATCCGATAGAAACCATTGCCGAGCTGAAAAAGAAAGGTCATCCGCTTGCTTATGTGGGCGATGTTGTCGGTACCGGGTCAAGCCGGAAGTCGGGAATAAACTCGGTTCAGTGGCATATTGGTAATGATATTGCGGCAGTGCCGAATAAACGGACTGGCGGTGTGGTGATAGGAAGTATCATTGCACCCATTTTTTTTAATACTGCAGAGGACTCCGGGGCGTTGCCAATTGAGGCTGATGTAACGGCAATGGAGATGGGTGATGTTATCGATCTCTCACTTTCGAACGGTACCATAGCGAAGAATGGTGAGGTCATTGCCCGTTTCGAACTCTCTCCCAATACGATTGCTGACGAGGTGCGGGCCGGAGGACGCATTCCCTTGATTATAGGCAGAACCCTGACAAGAAAGGCACGCAAAGCGCTCGGATTGGGTGAAGAGACGATTTTTTTGCGTCCGGAACAGCCGGCAGACAGCGGTAAAGGGTATACGCTTGCCCAGAAAATGATCGGCAAGGCCTGTGGTATGCCGGGTGTGCGTCCGGGTATGTATGTTGAACCGGAGACCCTGACGGTTGGTTCGCAGGATACAACGGGAGCCATGACCCGCGATGAGGTCAAGGAGTTTGCAGCACTGAGTTTCAGCGCAGATCTTTTGATGCAGAGCTTTTGCCATACATCAGCCTATCCAAAGCCCTCTGATGTCAAGTTACACAGAACTCTTCCCTACTTTATCATGAGCAGGGGCGGCGTTTCGCTTAAACCCGGAGACGGAGTTATTCATACGTGGTTGAACCGTATGGTGCTGCCCGATACGCTCGGTACCGGTGCTGATTCCCATACCCGTTTCCCCATAGGCATTTCCTTTCCCGCAGGATCAGGACTGGTCGCTTTTGCCGGTGTTACCGGAAGCATGCCTCTGAACGTTCCTGAATCGGTGCTTGTGCGTTTTACCGGTGAACTGCAGAAAGGCATTACGCTGCGCGATCTGGTTAACGCTATTCCCTATGTTGCCATAAAGCAAGGCTTGCTGACTGTCGAAAAGAAAGGCAAGAAAAATATTTTTGCCGGTCGCATTCTTGAAATCGAAGGGTTGCCGAAACTCAAGGTTGAACAGGCTTTTGAACTCAGTGATGCTTCTGCTGAACGGAGCGCAGCCGCATGTACTGTTCAGCTCGATAAAGAGCCGGTAATCGAATATCTCAGCTCGAACGTCAAATTGCTCGAAGAAATGATTGAACAGGGCTATGGCGATGCAGAGACCCTGCAACGCCGTATTGGCAAGATGAACGCCTGGCTTGAAAACCCGGTTCTTCTTGAGCCTGATGCTGATGCCGAATATGCCGCAGTGATCGAAATCGATATGAGTAGCGTTACCGAACCTATTCTTGCCTGTCCCAATGATCCCGACGATGTCATGAAGCTGAGTGAGGTTTTGCTTTCTGAAACGATGCCAAAAGTCATTGATGAAGTCTTTGTCGGAAGCTGCATGACCAATATCGGTCATTTCCGCGCTCTTGGTGAAATATTGCGCAATAAGGGTGTTGCACCCGTAAAGCTCTGGATTGTTCCGCCGACAAAAATGGACATGATAAAACTGGTTGAGGAGGGCTATTACTCGGTATTCGGGGCATCCGGTGCCCGTATTGAGCGCCCGGGATGTTCACTCTGCATGGGTAATCAGGCAAGGGTAGCTGATAATGCCGTTGTGTTTTCTACCAGCACCAGGAACTTTGATAATCGCATGGGTACCGGCGCTCAAGTCTATCTCGGTTCTGCAGAGCTTGCAGCCGTATGCGCGCTTCTTGGTCATTTGCCAAACAAGGACGAATATATGGAGATATTCAACAGGCATCTTTCAGGTGGTAAAGAAGGGGACATTTATCGTTATCTTAACTTTCACAAGCTTGAAAAATCAGAATTAGAGTTGCTTGTTGAGTAAAAAAAACATTTATTAAGGCGGGATGTGAAATTTTTTTGCATATTCCGCCATACAGTAGGCTTTTGAAAAGTCGCTGTTTTTTTTTATTATTCGAGAGCTGATGAAGCTGTCAATTATCAAACAACAAAAATAATAATAGCAATGAAAAAACTTTTCATTTTCCTCTTTCTTTTAAGCTCAGTTTCTTTCGTGGGCTGCGCAAAAAAAACTGAAGCTCCTGTTGAAGCTCCTGTTGAAGCACCAGCAGCAGCACCTGCAGCACCAGCAGCACCTGCAGCACCAGCAGCAGAAGCACCAGCAGCACCTGCAGCACCAGCAGCAGAAGCACCAGCAGCACCTGCAAAATAAGTTTCCGGTTCTCCGGTCTCTTATGACAAAGAGGCAGAACGAAAGTTCTGCCTCTTTTTTTTTTGTGCATCCGGCAAGCCTGGTTGCACGCTTGCAACAATTTTACCTGATCCCGTATTCTCTGAATCAAGCGATGGCAGCATGTCAGTCTGTCAGCCATACCTTGGCTTCTGGCTGTAGCCAGCTCTGACCACATCGAAGTTTTCCTTTTCAACGACTCGATCCGATCGGAGCGGAGCCGCATGCGGTGGTGGTGTGGCGAGAGAAGAGCAGTTTTTTTTAGCCAGGCTCTCTCCTTGTTGAGCGTGAAAGGGATGGAAATGTTTTGGCCGTGACGCCTGA
>CAINOO010000054.1 GCA_903851535.1 uncultured Chlorobiaceae bacterium
CGCATGATGAAAAAGAGGCGTGTCGCATCCGCTCCGACATCGTCAATCAGATCGTCGAGCAGATCGGCGTTGCCCTTTCTTGTTGACATTTTCAGGGTTTGCCCGTCAACCGTTGTGGTAACAAACTGGTTGATGGCGATCTTGATTCGCCCTGCATCGTACCCAAGAATGTTAAGGGCCTCAATCACGTCCGGGTATTCGTCGATATGGTCAGCGCCGAAAACATTGACGATCACCGTGAAGCCTCGCTCAAACTTGGTGATATGATAGGCAATATCGGGCAGACGGTAGCTCGGTTCGCCAGTAGATTTGACAAGCACCTTGTCTTTTTCCTGCCCAAGCTTTGTTGTCTGAAACCAGGTTGCTCCATCGTATTCGGTGATGAACTCTTTGCTTTTGAGTGCGTTGATCACCTTCTGGTTGGCGGTAACGCCCTCTTCATCGGGTGTGTAGAGGGTGTGCTCGTTGAAAAATGAGTCGTGACGAATGCTGAGGCGCTCAAGCGTCTTGCGTATGGAGGCAAAAATGATCTCCTCCGCCCTTTTTTTGAACAGCAGCCATTCCGTGCTTTTCGCAAAAGCAGTGCCGTGATCGCGGTAGATCTCTTCGGCAATCTCTCCGATATAGTCGCCCTGGTAATGGGTGGCAGGGAAGTCGATCACCTGGCCGCAGCGCTCCAGATAGCGGAGTCGTACGGATTCACCAAGAATCTGCATCTGTCGGCCAGCATCATTGAAATAGTACTCCCTTGTAACCTCATAGCCCTGGGTAGCAAAGAGATTGGCAATACAGTCGCCAAGCACGCCACCCCGGCCACGACCTATGGTCAGCGGGCCGGTGGGATTGGCGCTGACATATTCCACAACAGCTTTTTCCCCCTGGCCTACGCTCCCGTCTCCGTACCGGTCACCCTCAAGCAGAACCTGCTCGACGGACTGCATGATAAAGTGCGGTGTGAGATAAAAGTTGATGAATCCGGCACCAGCAACTTCGACTTTGGCAACGGTATCCTGCGGGAAATGCAGGTGTGCGATAACCGTTTGAGCGAGTTCACGGGGATTTTTTTTGCACTCCCTGGCGGCAAGCAAGGCTATGTTCGTCGAAAAGTCGCCAAACTTTTTGTCGGCGGGCTGTTCGATCTGGATTGGTTTGTCGGTAGTAATGCCTGCAGAGCAGAGCGCGGTATGGATGAGTGGGCGAAAAAATTCTTGCATCAGATTTATAAGATGGTCATGGGTTGCTTCTCATTGAGCTTTTTCACAAGCTCGTCAGGACAAAGGAGGGTAAAATCGTCGATGACCTGCAGAACATTATCGAAATGGCTGAACGCATCGGCACTGTTGGTTGTGGTGACGGCAACGCACTGCATTCCGGCTTTTCTGGCAGCCTCAACCCCTGGAAGGGCATCCTCAAACACAATACATGCTGAAGGGGGGACGTCGAGAAGCGTGGCGACACGTAAAAAAATATCTGGCTGAGGCTTGCCGTGACGCACCTGAAAGGGCTCGACAATGGCCTGGAATTTGTCGCTCATGTCAAGGATTCCGAGGACGTAGTCGATGTTTTTAGGGCCTGCACCGGTGCCGATTCCAAGCTTGATGCCCCGCTGGCTTGCGGTATCAAGAAAGTGCCTGAGCCCGGGCATCGCTTTAATGCGGTCGCGCGACATCACCCGATAGAGAAAATCCTTCAGCTCGGTAAGCCGTTCAGCTTCCCGCTCACTGATCTGCGGGTCGAGAAAGTAACGGAGGACGTCAAGGCCCTTCATGCCTGCCGTTTCGACCAGATATCGTTCGGCATCAAGTCCCTGAAGGCCGAAATCGCGGAAGAGTTCGACCCATGAGTCTGCATGGAATTGCATGTTATCGGTCAGCACTCCATCCATGTCAAAAATAAAAGCCTGTTTGTTGTTCAGCATGGGGGTTTAACAATGGTTGCCGCAGGTTGTTTCGCCAAGCTTCATGGCAGCCCTCACCTCCTGCATGGTCTGGCGGGCGATAACTTTTGCTTTGCTTTCGCCTTCAAAAAGAATCTCTTCTACAAGCTCCATGTTGGCCTCATAATAGCGGCGTTTTTCAATCAGGGGTGCCAGTTCCTGTGAAATATTGCAGGCACAGAGTTTTTTGCAATCCACACAGCCAAGCGAGCCTGAGCGGCAATCGTTCTCTATACTGGTGAGTTGTTCCTGCGGGGCAAATTTTTTGTGGTAACTGAAGACGGTGCAGACTTCAGGATGGCCCGGATCGTTTTTTCGGATTTTTTGTGTATCGGTTACCGCCGTGCGCATTTTTTTCATCACCTCTTCAGGGCCGTCTGCAAGCAGAATCGTATTGCCGAGAGATTTCGACATTTTTGCCTTTCCATCGAGGCCGACCAGGCGGGAGAATTTTGTGATTTTCGGTTCCGGTTCAGCAAAAACCTCTCCCAGAAGGGGATGAGGATAGTGATTGTTGAATTTGCGTGCAATCTCCCGGGTGATCTCTACATGAGGGATCTGGTCTTCGCCTACAGGAACCACATTACCCTTGTAGAGAAGAATATCGGCTGCCTGCAGAACAGGGTAACCCAAATGGCCATAAATCAGGGAATCCATATTGAGGTCACGAATCTGCTCCTTCAGTGTCGGGTTCCGTTCCAGACGCGACGAGGTGATCAGCATGGCAAAAAGCAGAAAGAGCTCGGCATGTTCCTTGACCTGCGACTGGCGGAAAAGAGGGCTTTTTTGGGGATCAATGCCTGCTGCAAGCCAATCGATCACCATATCGAGCGTATGCGTGTAGATTTCGCTGGTATCAAGCGAGGTCGTCAGGTTGTGATAATCGGCACTGAGGAAGCAGGTTTCGTAAACCCTTGAACCGTTTTCATCAAGCAGATTCTGCTGCTCAACCCAGCTTTCAAGGGCACCGGTGAAATGACCAAGATGGAGTTTGCCGGTAGGGCGCATTCCGCTTAAAATTCGTTGTGTTC
>CAINOO010000055.1 GCA_903851535.1 uncultured Chlorobiaceae bacterium
GTGACGGAGGTCGTGTCAGAGGGTACCGATATGGTTCAGTCGAGCGTAACGTACACGCTTGGTGTCAATATCGAAAACCTGACGTTGATGGGTGTAGGCGCGATTAATGGCACCGGCAACATCCTCGACAACCTTCTCATCGGCAACAGTGGCAACAATCTGCTCAGTGGCGGTGCAGGTAATGATACGATGCAGGGTGGAGCTGGAAACGACACCTATGTTGTGGACAGTGCTGGCGATGTCGTTACTGAAAACCTTGATGGAGGTACCGATACGGTGCAGTCGAGTCTCAACTATACGCTGGGTGCCTATGTTGAGAACCTGACACTGACCGGCACAGCCGCTCTCAACGGAACGGGCAACGATCTTGCCAATATTCTTGTCGGCAACAGCGGCAACAATATCCTTGATGGCGGAGCAGGGAATGACACGATGCAGGGTGGAGCGGGCAATGATACCTATGTTGTGGAGAGTTTGGGCGACGTTGTGACGGAAGCCGCCTCTGCGGGTACCGATACTGTGCAGTCGAGTGTCAGCTTCATGCTTGGGGCCAATATCGAAAATCTGACGTTGATGGGCACCGCCGCCATTAACGGCACCGGTAACACCCTCGCCAATATCCTTGTTGGCAACAGCGCAGACAATATCCTTGATGGCGGAACCGGGAATGACACGATGCAGGGTGGAGCAGGCAACGACACATATCTTGTGGACAGTGTCAGTGATGTGGTAACGGAGGTCGTCTCAGAGGGTACTGATACGGTTCAGTCGAGCGTAACGTACACGCTCGGGGCCAATATCGAAAACCTGACACTGACGGGCACAGCCACCATTAACGGCACAGGCAACATCCTCGACAACCTTCTCATCGGCAACAGTGGCAACAATGTGCTCAGTGGCGGAGCCGGGAATGACACCATGCAGGGTGGAGCAGGCAACGATACCTATGTTGTAGACAGCGTCAGTGACATTGTGATTGAGGCCGCCTCCGCCGGTACCGATACGGTGCAGTCGAGTGTTACCTGTACGCTGAGTGCCAATGTTGAGAACCTGACACTGACGGGCACCGCAGCTCTAAACGCAACGGGCAACGATCTTGCCAATCTCCTTGTCGGCAACAGCGGAGACAATAGCCTTGATGGCGGAGCCGGGAATGATACCATGCAAGGCGGAGCCGGAAATGATACCTATGTTGTGGACAGTATCACTGACATCGTGACTGAGGCCGCCTCCGCCGGTACCGATACCGTGCAGTCAAGCGTTACCTATACGCTGGGTACCAATGTCGAGAACCTGATACTGACTGGCATAGCCGCGATTAACGGCACCGGCAATACCCTTGCGAATCTCCTTGTCGGCAACATCGGCGATAACCTTCTCAGTGGAGGTGCGGGTGGTGACATCATGCAGGGTGGAGCAGGCAACGACATTCTTGATGGTGGAGCAGGCAATGACAGCCTGACGGGTGGAGAGGGTTCTGATCTCTATGTGGTAGCTCTTGCTGCGGATCATGCGGTGGCCGAGTTTACCGATACAGGGGCTGGATCAGGCGAGATCGATGAAGTTCGCTTCACCTCAACCGCA
Organism: uncultured Chlorobiaceae bacterium; assembly: GCA_903851535.1. Lineage (GTDB taxonomy): Bacteria > Bacteroidota > Chlorobiia > Chlorobiales > Chlorobiaceae > Chlorobium. Next base: position 1,585 of record CAINOO010000055.1, read on the forward strand.
TCAGGCACCCTGACCCTCTATGCCGGAGACACTGGTATCGAGAAGGTGGTTATCGGTACCGGGATGGCCGCAACTGCTGTAACCACAGGGACAGCGGCACTGAACGTTAATGCTTCAGCGGTGACGAATGCCCTTTCAATAACCGGTAATGCCGGGGCAAACATAGTGACAGGCACAGCTTATGCAGACTCTCTCGATGGAGGAGCAGGCAATGATTCCTTGATTGGTGGAGCCGGTGACGACAACCTGATCGGTGGCAATGGCAACGATACTCTGACCGGTGGCTTGGGCTCGGATCATTTCATCTTTGATACAGCGCCCAATGCCACATCAAATAAAGACACCATCACTGATTTTGTTTCGGGGATTGATGAACTTCAGTTCAGCAAAGCCATTTTTGCCGCTCTTGGCATGGTGGGTGAGTTGAGTTCAGCAGAGTTTGTGTCAGGTGCTGGATTGACTGCTGCTCAAGACAGTGCTGACAGAATCATCTACAACACGACTACAGGAGCACTCTACTACGATGCGGATGGATTGGCGGGAGCTGCTGCTGCGGTGCAAGTGGCCATAATCGGCACAACCACACATCCTGCATTGCTCTTTGCGGATATCCATGTCATTGCCTGAAATCAGGTGTAACGGGGATGAGGTAAAGGGAACAAAAGGTATCTGAATGGAGCCGGGCAAGCGCAAAAAGGTGCTTGCCCGGCATCGGTTATCGGGGCATTGCTGCCTTCAGGGTAAAGAGGTGGTAGTTCATGCTGTCCTCAAGCGCGTGCAGGCTTGCTTCGATAATGTTGGTCGAGACGCCGACCGTCCCCCAGGTGAAGTGGCCGTTGCTGGACTCGATCAGTACCCGCACTTTTGCGCTGGTTCCCCGTTTCTCTTCGAGTACCCGCACCTTGTAGTCAACCAGCTTGATGCTTTTGATTTCGGGGTAGAAGTGGATGAGCGCCTTGCGGAGCGCCTTGTCGAGGGCGTTGACCGGGCCATCACCGTCAGCGGCGATGTGTTCGATCTCCTCTCCAACCTTGACCTTGAGTATTGCCTGATCGACGTTTTTGGCGTTCTTGCCAGACTCGATATGCACCTTGGTTTCAAGCACTTCAAAGAAGGGGTGAAAGTTGCCAAGTTCCTTGTGCAGGAGCAGTTCAAAGGAGGCTTCGGCTCCGTCAAACTGGTACCCTTCGTGTTCGAGCTCCTTGATATGGTGGACAATATTTTTAAAGAGCTCGCTTTTTTCGGGCAGGGTTATGCCGAGTTCATGAGCCTTGTAACGGATGTTGCTCTGGCCTGCAAGTTCAGAAACAAGCACCCGCTGGCGGTTGCCGACCTGTGTGGGGTTGATGTGCTCGTAGAGTGAACTCTCTTTCATGACGGCGCTGACATGGATACCGCCCTTGTGGGCAAAGGCCGATTTCCCGACAAAGGGGGCGCGGGTATTCGACGGCATATTCAGAATCTCGTAGACGAACTTCGAGAGTGAGGTGAGCGGGGTGAGGTGCTCAACATTGGTGAATGAGCGTTGCAGCTTCAGCATGATGTTGGGAATAATGCTGATCAGGTTGGCGTTGCCGCACCGTTCACCAATACCGTTGATGGTGCCCTGGATGTGTGTTGCTCCGGCCATGACGGCGGCGATGGAGTTCGCTACGGCCAGGTCGCCATCATTGTGGCTGTGAATGCCCACAGGGACTCCGGTGACGGCGAGCACATGGGCGACGATATCGGTCACCTCATGCGGCAGTGAACCGCCGTTGGTGTCGCAGAGCACAATTCTTGATGCACCACCCTCAACGGCGGAAAGGAGCATTTTCAGGGCAAATTCGGGGTTGTTTTTGTAGCCGTCAAAAAAATGTTCGGCATCAAAAAAGACCTCCCGTCCCTCTTGCTTGAGGAAGCTGATCGAGCGGTAGATCAGCTCGGCATTCTCTTCGTCGGAAATGCCCAGACTCTTTTCGGAGTGCGCTTTCCATGTTTTGCCGAAGATGGTAATAACCGGTGTTTCGGATTGGATCAGTCCAAGCAGGTTGGGGTCGCTCTCAACACTTTTTGCAAAGCGGGCAGTTGAGCCAAATGATGTGAGCCTGGCATGGTTGAACTTCAGTTGCCGTGCCTTGATGAAAAACTCCTCATCTTTCGGATTGCTGCTTGGCCATCCACCTTCGATATAGTCCATGCCGAACTCGTCAAGCTTTTGGGCAATAAGGAGCTTGTCCTGAACGGAAAGGTTGATATGCTCACCCTGTGTGCCGTCACGCAGGGTGGTGTCGTACAGTTCTATTGCTTTTGTTGTTGCAGTCATAAATCAGCCTTGAGGCATTAAGTGTTCCTGTCTGGCATAAGCAAAAATACCGCCAGCCTCAACAATGTTGAAGACATCGCCAAGGGGATTGAGCTTGTAGGTGACCTTGCTTGTCACGTTTTCGATGGTGTTCGCCTCGACGTCTATGATCAGTTCGTCACCGGTTTTAATGAGCTGGTTGAGCTGTTCTGCCGTCTCGTAGGGAATGGCAAAGCCGCCGTCAACACAGTTACGGTAAAAAATTCTTGCGTACGATTCTGCCACAATGGCTTTGACACCGGCAACCTTGAGGGCAAAGGGGGCGTGCTCCCTCGACGATCCGCAGCCGAAGTTTGGCCCGGCAATGATGATGGTGAACCCGGAGTGGCAGCTTCCCTCTTCGATGAAGGGGATGTTGCCCTGGGGAAGGCCTCCCTGCTCGGGCGGCACTCCTGAAAGGGCATATTTGCCATAGAGCAGCACCTCTTCGGGATCGGAGAGGCTGTAGACCAGGTGTTCGGCTGGAATGATCTGGTCGGTATCAATATTTTTGCCTAAAACATAGGCTTTTCCCTGAATGATAGTTTCCATTATATCTTTCTGTTTTCCCGAATTTCAAGTGCGATCAGAGAAAATCTCTCGGATCGGTGAGTTTACCCGTAATTGCCGATGCGGCGGCCGTGAGCGGGGAGGCAAGGTAGACGCCCGCATGTTTGCTGCCCATCCGTCCAGGGAAATTGCGGTTGGTGGTCGAGACGACGACATCGTTATCAACCGAGCGACCGACGGTATCGGCTGGGCCTCCAAGACAGGCGGCGCAAGAGGGGAGTGCAATGGTGCACCCTGCATCTTCAAAAATCTGCTTCAGGCTCTGACCGTCGTAGAGTTCAGTTTCGAGGTCGCGGGCAACTTTGACAGTAGCCGGTACAATGTTGGTGGTCACCGAAACCCGCTGTCCTTTCAGGATTTTTGCGGCCATCACAAAATCGGTCAGTTTGCCACCCGTGCAGGAGCCAATATAGGACTTGGTGATTTTTGTGCCTTGAACACTTCTCACCGTGGCGCGATTGTCGGGGCTGTGCGGCTGGGCAACGACCGGCTCCAGCTCAGCGACGTTGTAGCGGTACTTGCTGTGATATCGTGCATCCGGATCGCTCTGGAAAAGCTCGTAGGGATCCTGGCTTCTTGCCTTGACGTAGCGCTCGGCAATGTCGTCGGCTGCGATGATACCGTTCATCCCGCCCGCTTCGATGGCCATATTGGTCAGGGTCATTCTCTCTTCCATGGGAAGTGAAAAAATCGCTTCGCCGTCAAACTCCATGGCGCGGTAGGTTGCGCCGTCGGTGGTGATATCGCCGAGAATCTGCAAAATGAGGTCTTTTGCCGTCAGGTATTCGGGCATTTTGCCCTCAAAGGTGAAGAGTATTGATTCCGGGACTTTTTCCCAGAGCTTGCCGGTACCGAGAATGAAGGCGGCGTCGGTGTTGCCGATGCCGGTACCGAACATGCCGAATGCACCTGAAGTACAGGTGTGCGAGTCGGTTCCAAAGAGCACCGTGCCGGGCAGATTGAACCCCTCCTCGGCCAGGGCAACATGGCAGACTCCCTTGTAACGGTCGGTGCCGACATCATAGTAGTGCTGCAGTCCCTGCTCTTTTGCAAACTGGCGCAGCAGATCGATGTTGCGATGGGCGTGCTCGTTTGCCGTAAAAATATAGTGGTCGGGCAGGACGACAACTTTTGCAGGATCCCAGACTTTTGCGTCGGGGCCAAATTCCTGCTTGAAAATATCAAAGGTCGGCGGACCGCAGACATCGTGCGTGAGGAGGATATCGACATTCAGCCAGACGCTTTCGCCAGCGTCGACAAATTTTCTGTTTGCGGCTTTTGAAAGGATCTTCTGGGTTATTGTTTGTGCCATGGTGTTCTTAAACCCCGCTTTCTATGGTTTCAGGAGTACTATTGTCAAAATGATGCTGGCGCAGCCCGAGAGCCTGGAGATAGGCTTTGGCACTGGCCTCAATGATATCGGTCGAGACTCCTCTTCCGTTAAAGGAGACGTTTTTGTCTCTGATGCGAACCAGCGCCTCTCCGAGAGCCTGGCGTCCGGCAGTGGTGGAGCGTACGGA
>CAINOO010000056.1 GCA_903851535.1 uncultured Chlorobiaceae bacterium
GTACGGTACCGAGCGCCTGAAGGGTATTCCGGGACTGCGCATGATCGGCACCGCTCGCAACAAGGTGGGTGTCCTCTCCTTTGTACTCAACAATCTCCCCAACGAAGAGGTTGGCAAACTGCTCGACCGTGAAGGCATTGCTGTCCGTACCGGCCACCACTGCTCACAGCCCTCGTTAAGGCGCTTCGGAGTTGAGGGTACCATTCGGCCATCCCTCGCCTTCTACAATACCAAAGATGAGATCGACCGGCTTGCGGAGGTCATCAATCACATACAACGCAGATAAGGCAGCGAAACGAAAAAGCCATCCCCGGTACAACAAGGATGGCTTTTTCATTTCAAATAAAGGGATTGCCATGAAAAGGCAGACCCAGTGAACGGGCAACCTCTTTATGGGTAACCACTCCATTCCAAATATTGAGCCCACCCGAAAGTCCGGGAACCATCACCATGGCACTTTCAAGACCAAGATCCGCAATTCTTCTGATGTAAGGAAGGGTTGCACCGGTAAGACCGTCAGTAGAGGTACGGGGATAAGCGGCTGGCATATTGGCAACGCAGTAATGCACAATTCCCTCTTCGACAAAAACGGGATTTTCATGCGTGGTGGGATGTGAGGTTTCGAAACAGCCACCCTGATCGATGGCGATATCGACAATCACACTCCCGGGCTTCATTTTTTGAAGCATCGATCGCGTCAACAGTTTCGGCGCACTGGCACCAGTCACCAGCACTGCACCAACAATCAGGTCAACATCAGCAAGCATCTCCTCAAGATTCTGTTCGTTGGCATAGAGCGTATGCACCTGGGGCGGCAGCAAATTATCGAGTTCACGCAATCGCTCCTGGTTGATCTCCATGATGGTAACCTCTGCTCCGAGACCGGCGGCTGCCCTTGCGGCATTTGTTCCGGCAGAACCACCTCCAAGAATCAGCACCTTGGCCGGAAGTACTCCCGGAAGACCACCAAGCAGTTTGCCCTCTCCACCCTGATGAGTTGCAAGATAAAAACCACCCATGATAATGCTCATTTTGCCAGCAACTTCGCTCATTGGTGCCAGCAATGGCAGATGACCCCCATGCTCAACCGTTTCGTAGGCAATAGCGGTTACTTTTGACTTGATCAGGTGGCGGGCAAGCTCGGGCACACTGGCAAGATGAAGAAAGGTAAAGAGTATCTGGCCCTCCCGAAAAAAGGCAAACTCCCCGGCAAGCGGCTCCTTGACCTTCACAATAAGCTCATTGTTCCAGACTTCCTCTGCCGAAGAGACAACGATTGCTCCTGAGCGCTTGTACTTTTCATCACTGAAGCCGCTTCCTTTGCCTGCTCCACGCTCAACCACAACATGGTGACCAGCGCTGACGAGATGATGAACACCTGCAGGAGTGCAGGATACCCTATTCTCCTTTATTTTTATTTCCCTGGGGATTCCAATATTCATAAGAGAAGGAATTAATTCAGCAACAAAAACATCAACATCGAAAAGTATGGTAAAATAACGGAAAAAAGAGCATCTCCGCAGAAACTCCCCTCCTGCAAGACAATCTTCTTTTTGTCAAAAGCATCCATCCGCGCCGGGATATGACCAGGGAAAGGAAGAGATTTCACGAACACTCTTTGCCAGCAATCCTTTCCCGCTATGCTCCAGGTCAAACTCCACTTCTGCACCCTGCTGGAGAAACCTGAATCCCTCTTCAGAAACAATGCCGGAGTAATGAACAAAGATGTCCTCCCCCCCATCAGGGTTCACAATAAAACCGTAACCCTTCTTGCCGTTAAACCACTTGACCTTGCTTTTTGCCATGCGTCATATTGTTTTCAGTATCCGGCCATCACATTTTGGCTGCATCAATCTTTAGAAAGTCAGCAATTAAAGCCTGTTTCCAAATACCCTTA
>CAINOO010000057.1 GCA_903851535.1 uncultured Chlorobiaceae bacterium
GAAAAGATAGTATAAAAATACGGTAACAAAAACAGATCAGAGAAGAGAGTGAGAGGTTTTGTGCTGGTAATGATGGATTCTTGCTTGAGAGAATGTTCGTATGGCAAGATGGTTGGCAGGATGGAGCGCTCAGGCCTCCCTGCCCTGCTCTTCCATTCAAAAAAAACTCTATATTGCTGTTCGTTTTAAGGTAATGCGACGCTCTTTTTTTACCTTCAGGGAGTATTCCTGTTAAAAAAGATTTGTGCATATCCTGCAAGCAGACGCCCGTTGCCATAGGCCAGCACAACAATACTTATAAAGACTTTTAAAATATTCCTTTACAGAGATTCAACTATATATTTTTTATGAAACATATTATATCAGTACTGGTTGAAAACAAGTTTGGCTCCCTTAACCGGGTTGCGGCCATGTTCAGCGCACGGGGATTCAACCTCGAAAGCATCTCCATTGGGGAGACTGAGGATACGGAAATTTCGCGCATGACCATTGTGACGAGAGGTGAAGACCAGATTATCAGCCAGGTGCTCAAACAGTTGAACCGGCTGGTCGATACCATCAAGGTTACCGATCTGACCCGCCAGCCGCATGTTGAGCGTGAGCTGCTTTTGATGACCCTGAAGCTCAGCAAGACGGTGCAGCATGAGATTTTTGAGCTGATCAACGTTTTTAAAGGAAAAGTCGTGGATATAAAACAAAAATCCATTACTATTGAAGTCATCGGTTCTCCGGACAAGATCAATACAACTATCGATATCTTCAAGCCGTACGGCATAAAAGAGCTTGCCCGTTCTGGCGCGGTAGCCATACACCGGGGGGAATAACACTTTTTTTTACTGATTTATCAATCAAACCTATCCGAACACATGAACGTTTATTACGACCAGGATGCCGATCTCGGTTATCTGCAGGGAAAAAATATTGCAATACTCGGTTACGGCAGTCAGGGCCATGCCCATGCCCTGAACCTCAAGGAGAGCGGTCTGAACGTCTGCGTCGGTCTTCGGCCTGAGAGCACATCGTGTGCAAAAGCACGGGAAGCCGGCCTCGAAGTCAACACGGTTGCAGAAGCAACAAAATGGGCCGATATTGTGATGGTACTTCTCCCCGATCAGAACCAGAAAGCAATCTACGACGCAGAAATTGCGCCGAACCTTGTGGCAGGCAATACCCTTGCCTTTGGGCACGGTTTCAATATTCATTACGGCCAGATTGTTCCTCCCGAGACCATCAACGTCATCATGATTGCGCCAAAGAGCCCCGGCCACCTTGTCCGCCGTACCTTCACGCAGGGCAACGGAGTCCCCTGTCTTATCGCCGTTCACCAGGACTATACCGGAGAGGCGAAACAGCAGGCGCTTGCATGGGCAAAAGCTCTTGGCGGCACCAAAGCTGGCGTGATTGAGACCTCCATCAAGAACGAGACCGAAACCGATCTCTTTGGTGAGCAGGCTGTGCTTTGCGGCGGTTCTGCCGAGCTGATCAAGGCTGGATTTGAGACCCTTGTCGAAGCGGGATACCCTGAAGAGCTTGCCTACTTTGAATGTATGCACGAGCTGAAACTCATTGTGGATCTCTATTATGAAGGTGGCCTGTCAAGAATGAACTACTCGGTAAGCGATACAGCCGAGTATGGCGGCATGACCCGCGGACCTCGCCTTATCACTGCAGCGGTCAAGGCTGAGATGAAAAAGATTCTTGAAGAGGTTCAGGATGGCCGTTTTGCCAAAGAGTTTATCGACGAATGTAACGGCGGCTACAAAAACCTCAGCAAACTCCGCGAAGAGAACAGCGGCCATGCAATTGAAACGGTCGGTGCAAAACTTCGCAACATGATGAGCTGGCTGATCAAGAAATAATTCACTGCAAAAACGAACGCATGTACAAGATTGTCTCAATACCGGGCGATGGTATAGGCCCGGAAGTGGTTGCAGGGGCTGTTTCAGTATTGGAGCAGCTCTCCAGAAAACATGGCTTTGAAATTCTGATAGAGGAGCACCCCTTTGGCGGTGCCTCTTATGAACTGCATGGCGAAATGCTCACCCAGGCGACGCTTGATGCCTGCCGGAATTGTGACGCTGTGCTGCTCGGTGCCGTGGGCGGACCAAAATGGGAGAGCCTGCCACACGAACACAAGCCGGAAGCAGCGCTGCTCAAAATCCGCAAGGAGCTTGAACTTTTTGCCAACCTCCGGCCAGCCAAAGTCTATGACGCATTGCTTGACGCATCATCGCTCAAGGCGGATGTGGTTCGCGGCACCGATTTCCTCGTTTTCAGGGAGCTTACCGGCGGCATCTATTTTGGCCAGCCGCGCGGCTTCGATGAAAATAAGGGCTGGAACACCATGGTCTATGGGCGCTATGAGGTAGAGCGCATTGCCCGTCTCGCCTTTGAAGCTGCCCGGAAACGGAAGGGGAAGGTCATTTCCATCGACAAGGCAAACGTGCTTGAAGTGTCACAGTTCTGGCGCAATGTGGTGCACGAACTGCACAAGGAGTTCGTGGATGTGGAGTTGAGCGACATGTATGTCGATAACGCTGCCATGCAGATTGTGCGCAATCCGAAACAGTTTGATGTTATTGTAACGGGTAACCTCTTTGGTGATATTCTGAGCGATATCGCCGGTATGATTACCGGAAGTCTCGGTATGCTCCCTTCAGCAAGCATCGGTACCCGGCACGCCCTCTACGAGCCCATTCACGGCAGTGCGCCGGATATTGCCGGACAGAACAAGGCCAACCCGATTGCCACCATTGCATCGGTCGCCATGATGTTCGAACACAGCTTCAATTTGCCGGATATTGCCCGTGAAATCGAGCAGGCAATTGAGGCAACCCTTGCCTCCGGTGTGCGGACAGCCGACATTGCCAATGCGGGAGAGCAGGCGATTACAACAACAGAGATGACAAAAGCAATTGTCAGGCATCTCGGTGCCTGAGCAAACAAGGGCAGAGATGGCAGAGAAAGAGAGGATTATCGTATTTGATACAACCCTGCGCGACGGTGAGCAGTCCCCCGGGGCATCGCTCAATGTGCAGGAAAAGGTGGAGATTGCCCGACAGCTCGAAAAGCTTGGGGTCGATGTGATTGAGGCCGGTTTTCCGGCTTCCTCACCCCTGCAGCTTGAAGCCGTGCAGCGGGTCAGCGCAGAATCGAAGGCCGTTGTGGCTGCACTGGCAAGGGCGGTGGAAAACGACATCACCGCAGCCTGGAAGGCGCTGCAGCAGGCCTGCAAACCCCGTATCCACACCTTTATCGGTACCTCCGATATCCATATTACCGGAAAATTCGGCAGTGACCGCTACGGCGTAAGCCTGCAGGAGAAACGGCAAACCGTCCTCAACATGGCGGTCAATGCTGTTACCTTTGCCAAAACCTTTACACCCGATGTAGAATTTTCCGCTGAAGATGCAGGCCGCACCGATCAGGGCTTTCTTGCTGAAATCATTCAGGCGGTTATTGCCGCAGGTGCAACAACGGTCAACATTCCCGACACCACGGGCTATACCTGGCCTTCCGAGTTTGGCCGCAAAATTGCCGATCTGCGGAAGCGTGTGAGCAACATCGGCAATGCCATCATCAGCGTTCACTGCCATAACGACCTGGGTCTTGCTGTGGCCAACACGCTCAGTGCCGTTGAACATGGCGCACGCCAGGTGGAGTGTTCCATGAACGGCATTGGAGAGCGGGCCGGAAACGCTTCGCTCGAAGAGATTGTGATGGCCCTGAAAGTGCGCAGCGACCTGCACAACTTCTACACCGGTATTATCACCGAAGAGCTCTACAATACGAGCCGCATGGTCTCGACCTTTACCGGCATCATCATCCAGCCCAACAAGGCCATTGTGGGCGACAACGCATTCTCGCACGAGTCGGGCATTCATCAGGACGGGATGCTGAAAAACCGCCATACCTACGAGGTCATGACGCCGGAATCGGTAGGAGTGCCGCAAACGAGCATTGTGCTTGGCCGCCATTCCGGCAAGCACGGCCTTAAATCGCGTCTCCTGAGTCTCGGCTACAGTCTTGATGACGCAGATCTTGAAGCGGTCTACAAACGGTTTGTTGAGGTTGCCGACAAAAAGAAAGAGGTCTATGACGACGATTTGCGGGTGCTGATGGGCGATGAACGGAGCAAACCGAAAAACGCCTATGAGCTCGACTACCTCCATATCAACAGCGGTACAGCCTCGATTCCTACAGCAACCATCAGGATCCGCCACAAGGAACAGATCTATGAAGAGTCGGCAACAGGCGATGGCCCGGTAGATGCCTGTTTCAGGGCCATTGAGCGCGCCCTCGGCATAGATTCGATGGTCACCTCCTATTCCGTACGCTCCACCACTGCCGGACGCCAGGCTCTCGGAGAGGCGCTGGTTCGCATCAGAGACAAAAACGTCTCCTTTAACGGAAGAGGAGTCTCGACCGATATCATTGAGGCCAGTGCCAAAGCCTATCTCCAGGCTCTC
>CAINOO010000058.1 GCA_903851535.1 uncultured Chlorobiaceae bacterium
ATTGTGGGTACCCGGCCGGAGATTATCCGTCTCTCGCGGGTACTTGCGAAGCTTGATGAGCATACCGAGCATGTGCTGGTGCATACGGGTCAGAATTACGATTATGAGCTGAACCAGATTTTTTTTGATGATCTTGATATTCGAAAACCTGACCATTTTCTTGAGGCGGCAGGTTCTACTGCGGCTGAAACGGTTGGGTTGATTATTGCAAAAGCGGACGCGGTGATGGCCTTTGAAAAGCCGGACGCACTTTTGATTTTGGGCGATACAAACTCCTGTCTTGCGGTTTACCCGGCCAAGCGCCGGAAGATTCCGGTTTTTCACATGGAGGCGGGTAATCGCTGTTTCGATCAGCGGGTGCCGGAGGAGATCAACCGTAAGATTGTTGATCATACGGCTGATATCAATTTGACTTACAGCGATATTGCCCGGGAATACCTGTTGCGTGAAGGGTTGCCTGCCGACAGGATTATCAAGAGCGGAAGCCCGATGTTTGAGGTGCTGACGCATTACCGTCAAAAGATTGATCGTTCTGATGTGTTGGAACGGTTGAGCCTTATCGAAGGTGAATACTTTGTGGTCAGTGCCCATCGTGAAGAGAACATTGAATCAGATCGGAATTTTCTGAAGCTGGTCACTATCCTTAACAGGCTTGCTGAACAGTATGGTAAACGGGTGATTGTTTCAACTCATCCACGAACTCGGAAACGGATTGATGCAAGCGGTGTTGTGTTCAACGATCGGGTTGAACTGCTGAAGCCTCTCGGTTTTTGCGATTATGTTCATTTGCAGATGCACGCCAAGGTGGTGCTTTCAGACAGCGGCACGATTACGGAGGAGTCTTCGATTCTGAATTTCCCTGCGCTTAATATCCGTGAGGCTCATGAACGGCCAGAAGGGATGGAGGAGGCATCGGTGGTGATGGTTGGACTTGAAGTTGATCGGGTGATTCAGGCGCTGGCGATTCTTGACACTCAGTTACGCGGTGAGTTGCGTTGTTTGCGTCAGGTCGCTGATTATTCCATGCCTAATGTATCGGATAAGGTGGTCAGGATTATGCACAGTTATACCGATTATGTTAATCGGGTGGTTTGGAGCACGTATTAAGCGTTCATCTTTGCGTGTTTTATTATTGACCCAGTGGTTTGAGCCTGAACCAACCTTCAAGGGCTTGGTTTTTGCCTGTGAGTTGGTCAGGCAGGGCTTTGAAGTCGAGGTAGTTACCGGCTTTCCAAATTATCCTGGCGGCAAGCTCTACTCGGGTTATAAGATCAGGCTGATCCAGCGAGAGCTGATTGATGGAGTTCAGGTTACAAGGGTTCCGCTCTATCCAAGTCATGGTCAGAGTGGTGTGGGTCGGGTGATGAATTATGTCAGTTTTGCCGCTGCCGCGATTGCTTATGGGGTGTTCGGGGCAAAGCGGCCTGATGTCATTTATGCCTACCATCCGCCGTTGACTGTTGGTATGGCAGCTTCTCTTATTCGCCTGTTTCGGCGAGTGCCTGTGGTTTATGACATTCAGGATATGTGGCCTGATACACTACGTGCTACAGGAATGGTCTCAAATCCCCGCGTACTTGGTATTGTCGGTGGGATATGTAAAATGGTTTATCGCGCTGTTGATCACATCGTAGTGCTTTCTCCAGGATTTAAGCAGTTACTTATCGAACGGGGTGTTCCTGAACGAAAGCTGGATGTGATTTACAATTGGTGCGATAAAGCATCAATGGTTAATCCAACGGGTGAATTACCGCAAGATTTTTCTGGTTCAGAGCGGTTTAAGATTGTTTTTGCCGGTAATATGGGGAAGGCACAGGCGTTGGATGCTGTGCTTGATGCGGCTGAAATTGTTCAGAACAAAACGGACGGGATTTGCTTTGTGTTTATTGGAGGGGGTGTTGAGGTCGATCGCCTGAAAGGGGTGGCAAAAGAGATGAAGTTAAAAAATGTTGAATTTCTTCAGGCTGTACCGATGGCTGCAATCGGAGCTGTGCTTAGTAAGGCGGATACTCTTCTGGTTCATCTGCGAAAAGATCCGCTATTTACGATCACGATTCCCTCAAAAATTCAGGCATACATGGCAGTAGGAAAACCGCTGTTAATGGCCGTTGATGGAGATGCGGCTGATCTTGTAAACGCTGCCGGTTGTGGCGTTCTTGCGGAATCTGAAAATCCAGAGGCTATTGCAGGTGCTGCGCTGAAATTATTCGCAATGAGTTCTGCAGAAAGAGATGTAATGGCCAAGAGGAGCCGGGAGTATTATCAATCGCACTTATCACTTCAAGTAGGGGCAAGCCGTTTTGGCGAGATTTTTAAAAAAATTGCAAAATAAAGAGTTATCTGATTTCATTCCATGCTCATCGTCTTGTTGTCGGTAAGTTACTGAAAGAATGAGAGGATAAATGATAGTATTGCCATTTCAGGTTTCCATGTGTATAACCCAATGAATACAATCATGCAGAGAGCCATTCCCATAACTTGTCCCCAAGAAATATTGCTTGGTTTGCACATGGATGCACAGCAATTTGCTACGCTGCTAAAAGAACAGTCCGCCATGGCCTTATTTAGAGAGGGGCGGCTTTCATCAGGCATGGCTGCGAGCTGGTTGGGTGTGCCGCGTGCACATTTTCTGATAAAAGCCATGCAGGAGGGCGCAACTCTTTTGGAAAACACGCAGGAAGATTTTCTCAGAGAAACGGCCTTACTGTGAGGGTATTTTCTAACACAACCCCGTTTATAGCGCTTGCCAGCATTGACCAACTGCAATTATTGCCGCAATTGTTTGGTTGCGTATATGTTTCCCAATCGGTTATCGAAGAATGCGCAGAAGGCGGCAGGATTCTCGTTCCGCTCTTGCAGAGCTTGAGCTGGGTGATGCCGGTGGCTGATGAATCAAGTTCCAATATGCCTGTACTGTTTGATCTGGATCGCGGCGAGAAGCAGACTCTCTTGCTCGCTTCCAAACACCCCGGAAGTACAGTTATTATTGATGAGCGTCTCGGACGGAATGTGGCAGAATATATGGGACTACAGGTAACTGGGACATTAGGC
>CAINOO010000059.1 GCA_903851535.1 uncultured Chlorobiaceae bacterium
GAGTTGAGGGTAAAACCATTGTCATGCTCAATGACGTTACCTGACCCATCCCAATCTTCACCAATAACCAGAGGCCCATTTGCCGTGATGGTCAAATCCTGGGTGGTGCCCAGGAGCCCTGGATAAGATAACAAGTTCACCAGATCAATGGTTGGATCACCGACCGACACCAGATTGATGTGCTCAATCTGCTCGGAAGGGATAAGAGAATTTGAACCAAGAGTCAACTCATGAGCATAGACATTGGTCAAGGTGAGGTTAACGGTCTGCGTATCTGCAAGTTCATGGTTCAGGTAGGTGAAGGTAATATCAGGAAGACCAAGAGTATCCGAAACCGAAAGATTGGTCGCACCACCAGAAAGGTTCTCAATAACGAAACCACCAGAAGAGACACCGGTAACCGATACATGGGAAAGGGCTCGATCGGCATGTTGCAAATCAAGTCCGCTCACATAACTGGTACCACTGAACGCAACATTGAGGTTCCTGATATTGTTCAACTCGGGCGCAATACCATAACCTGCATGAGCATTGGGATTAACAAGCACAGCAGTCAATGTGGCATTATCACCAAGACCGGTAAGCTGATCATTGTTTTGGAGGGTATTGACCGTTCCGACAGGGTTGGAGGTGAAATGCCAGGAACTTTTAATATCCTGACCTGTTGTGAGCGTATAGCTCTCTACGGGTGTACCAGGACGGTTTTCATCATGACCATAATTGATGTAGTGCTTTGCCGCAAAATCAGTTGCCGCATCACCGGCTAAATGAAGGGTATCGTAAATCCAGTGCTGTAAATCCGGATTCGCTGCAAGATAGAGTGCCGAATCGAAAATGATGGTACGCCCCTCGTTATAGCCATACTGAATGTAATGTTTGGTCGCAGCAACCGCATCAGCATCGGTAAGGCCATCAGCAGCAAGCCAGGTCATCAAGTCAAGGTTCGACGCAAGATAGTTCCACGCATCAAAGGTGACGGTACGCCCCTCCGTATAGCCATAGGCGATGTAATGCCTCGCTGCCGCAATCCCGTCAGCATCGGTGATGCCATCAGCACGAAGCCAGGTCATCAAATCAGTGTAGGAGGCAAGATACTCCCACGCATCAAAAGTTATGGCACGTCCCTCATTATAACCATAGGCGACGTAGTGCCTCGCAGCAGCAACCGAATCAGCGTCGGTGACGCCATCGGCACGAAGCCAGGTCATCAAATCGGGGTAGGAGGCAAGATATTCCCAGCTTGCAAGGGAACCGGCAACAATTGATGTATCCATGATAGAGTCTCTGTTGGTTATACGAAAAAAACGTAGTTAACACCAATTAATCAAATATTTTTCTCAATAACTAATAAAACATTGTCAGTTTTCGTACCAGCCACACTGCACGGAGCCTTACACCGGTCGCAAGCGCACCAGATCAAACTTCCAGAGCCACTGCAACGCCCTCACCCCCACAGATGTTGCCATCCCGGCAGCCCCAAGCAATTCATTCACCCTTTGCGATGGTTTTTTTTCCAGTTCCGCCAGCAGCACCATCAGCGACTCCTTCGGAAGCAGAGTGGCATCAAAGGCATAAGAGAGCATCGAAAGCTCCATAAGGTCACGCAACCGTGCACCAGCATCCGGCAGCAAGGTCACAAACCAGTTTCCAGACAATGTCTGGCTCGAAAAATGGGCAAAACGGGCAAAAGGATCAGCCCTGGTTGGCCACGGTTCACCCTTGCAATCAACCGCTTCAGCACGAATTCGCCCCAACTCAGTGGCAAGGACGGCATAACGATGCAGAATAAACGGCCAGTCATACTCCTCACGCGCCCTCTTCAGCGCTGCCGCCCCCATCGTTCGGCGCTTGTCACCATCCAGAGCCAGCGTCGACAGGGCCCTGGCAAGAGCCGTCGGATCGGCCACCGTCGCCATGCTTGCCCGTCCGATATAATAATCGTAGGTATCCATCCCGAGTGCATGACGCACAGCCAGATCCACCCCAACGCCAGCAGGAGGCTGAATGGTTGGCACCCGAAAACCATCCACTCCGTCGCGCACCGTATCCTTGTACCCATTCCAGTCGCTCACCACAACCGGCAAACCAGCCGCCATCGCCTCAACCGGTGTCAAGCCAAAGGTCTCCTGAATATTATCCGAAACCGAAACAAAAACGTCAGCCCCCTGCCATGCCTGCCGATAACGCGGCTCATCCTGCCCATCCACCACAAGAAAGCGCACCGAAGGAGCAAGGAGCTTCTGCGCTGCCAGGTAAGCCTGCCTGACAGAATCATTGGGAAATACACCAGCTTCAACGCAAACAACCGGCACCTGCCTTGCAACCTTTTCCAACGCCTGATAGAGCGGTGCCTGATTCGCCTTTGCATGAAAAGAGAGGCGACCAGCAAACAAAAAAACGCACTCCTCAGCTCGAAAGCCAAACGCTTGCCGGGCAGAAGCACGCAGAGCGGGATGCGGGGTAAAAGAGGGCGCGTCAACACCAAGAGGAATCACCGGAAGCTCGACCTGCACAAAACGGCTCGCCCCCGTCTGGGCCCGCCACCACTCCCGCACCTCCGTCTGCAGTGTACTGACCAGCGTATGCGCAGCCCGGGAAGTGCAAATCAGCGCATCCCAGGGCTTGAACGGAGGCAAAACCAGATCTGCAAGCTGATCCATTGCACCAGCAGAAGACAAGGTATGCGTCACCCCCATAAAGCTGAAAGCATCCGGTCGCCACAGATTGCGTGCTGCGGCCAACTCTCTGGTAGGGGGTGCCGGATAGTACAAGGTACCAGCCGACTCGACACCACGCCAGCCCAAAAAATCGTGCCACCGAAACTCACCCGTAAAACCATCCCCCCTGAGTTGCCTCTCCATTCTTGCTGCGGTTCCTGCATCCGGCACAACCCCATGCACCACTCCTGAAGGCCAGGTGCGCGCAACGCCACGCATAAAAGCCTTCCCCGCACACTGACGCCCCATAATCTTCTTCGCCGTCGAATAGGCATCATCGACAAAAAAGATTGCAAAATTGTTTTGCCGCATCATACCCTTCGTTTATGATTCACACAATCCAGAGCAGCAACATAACGTGCCCCCCACCCAAAAGAGATCCCGACACGGCCAACAGCCACACCAGATGTGCCATCTGTCGGCACGGAAAACGGAAACCCGAAATAGC
>CAINOO010000060.1 GCA_903851535.1 uncultured Chlorobiaceae bacterium
ACCAGCACCAGCCCCGTGGGATCCGACCCCGCTGAATCTCGGCTTGCGCATGTTGCAGATGATTGATCATCTCAACCAGCACAAAGCGCAGCTCTTCTACTACCTGAAGCTGCAAGGCAAACCGGTCAACACCTTCCATCTTTACGGCAAGTAGCAATACTTGCCGGATGGCAAACTGGCACTCGGGACGACCAATGAAGACTCACCTTCTTCGCGCCCCCTTCATGATCTCAAGACAAACCTCACGAAAAAGGAGGTATCAATTTGAGCAAATCACGTTTTTTATAAATGTGACCGATAACCCCGGCTAACAGATTTGCCCGTGTTTGTTTTTTAGCCACAAACCTCATGAGCGACTCCAGTAGAAACTCACTATTCAGCAAAGGCTGAAGAGCATAACCGATCGTAAAGTCATGAAGTAAAAACTCTTTTCGCCAGAGCTTCTCATAATAGATTGAAGCCCGAGTTTCCTCTTCATCCAGAGCCCTTGCAGCAGCCTCAGCGGCATACCGGCCACTTTTCAGCGCATAATATATTCCTTCACCACTCAGAGGATCAATAAAGCTGCCAGCATCTCCGGTGAGCAGGACATTACCACGGCCTCGTTTTCCCCGAAAGGAACCAAAAGGAAGTGGCCACGCATTGAGTGTTCCCGGCTCCATAACCGCATGTTTCAACTTTTCCGAGGCAAAAGCATTCTCACCAACAAAACGCTCAAACAACTGCTTGAGAGCGCGCTGATCTTTAAAACGGGTCATAAGGCCCACCCCGACATTGGCTCTCTGTTTATCTGCAGGAAATATCCAGCCATAACCGGGAAGCATGGACTTGTCGTAATGGAGTTCTATTGCATCCGTCAGCCCCTCAACCTTTGAAAAATAAGCCCGAATGGCAAACCCTTGATGCTTTTTCTCCTTATTTGCCAGATGCAATCGGGACGCTATTGGGGAGTAGGCGCCGTCGGCAGCAATAATAACACGACCGAACCAGTCGCCTCCGGAACTGCTTAGACCTCTCGCTCTTTCACCATCCATGATGATATCGGTAACGGTCGTATTTTCGAGAAAGGTGATCGTGGAGTGTTCTTTAACGCAGGCAATGAGGCAATCATCAAGTTCTTTTCTTGGAATAACATAGGCAAAACCATCCAAACTCCCGGCCTGCGCAATTCTCCCATGCACAACAGTACCGTCTGGAGAAAAGAGGGTAACACCTTTAAATACCATAAGAGGAGCAAACCGAAGGCGAACAAGATCCATGACACCCATCTCTTCAAGAAGAGTTGAAGAAGCTGCGGTGATACCATCTCCGCAAACCTTCTCTCTTGGAAATGTCGCCTTGTCGAGCAGCAACACACGATACCCTTTTTGGGCAAGAAACAACGCAGAGGAACATCCGGCAGGACCGGCGCCTGATATCACCACATCATAGGATTTCATAACTCACCTCTCTTCAGTTTCACCATATAGCCGACCCACCCGAGCCTAAAACTCGATCCGTCCTGATATGGTGCAATGCTCCACAATGCCTGCAAGATATTCATACGTCAGGAACCTTCGACAAGGCGCGCTACTTTATGCCCACAAATTGCGCAGTTTCCTTCGAGACACAGATCACCGCTCACAACTGAACCGGAATAATCAACGATTCTGACAACGTCACGACAATGCGAACAAAAGACGTTATCAAGTACCATCTCCTGGAATTCCTCAGGAATTTCCTCCCATAGTTTGGCAGCTTCCGGCGAAAATTGGGGGAATTGAAATATGGTCATGGTGGATAGTTCTTTATGGTATAACGGCGCGTAGCGTAGACATCGAACCATCAAAAAAAATCAACCGGAGCTCAGCGACCCAGATGGATTGCTGATGTCAGGCTGTTAATTTTGTTGTCTGTGCAACTTCTGCATGCAATTTCAAACCCAAGGCACTTATTACCTTAAGAATGGTATCGAACCCCGGACTTCTTTCACCGGAAAGCGCCTTATACAGACTTTCCCGAGACAAACCAGCATCGCGTGCCACCTGTGTCATACCTTTTGCCCTTGCAATGTCCCCCAATGCCTTTGTAATAAAGGATGTATCACCATTTGCCTCTTCAATGCACACTTCCAGATAAGCGGCCATTTCTTGAGGAGTACGAAGATGCTCAGATACATCATATTTGGTTGTAACGGTTTTTGCCATATTTAACTCCTATAAATTATGTGCCAAGTGAAATGCAGCTTTTATATCTCTGGCTTGCGTGCTTTTATCGCCACCAGCCAGCAAGATTAGCACTGATCTTTCCTGCTGTATGAAATAAACCCGATAACCGGGACCATAATCGATACGCATCTCCGAAACCCCTTCACCAACAGGCTTTACATCACCAGGATTGCCCGTAGCCAGTCTCTCAATTCTTGCCTGAATACGTGCACGAGCCCGGATATCTTGCAAACTGTCGATCCACTTGGCGAAATGGTTGGTTTTACGAATTTCAATCATAGCTTCAATGTAGCCTACAAGCTACACCTTACCAACAAAATTATTATGGTAGATAATGCCCAA
>CAINOO010000061.1 GCA_903851535.1 uncultured Chlorobiaceae bacterium
ATGCTCTTTGAGTATACCTATCCGCGCCTGAGCCGGGAGCTCCGCCAGGAGGGAAGGCCCTATCCACCCCTTGATGACAAGGGCGCTGTCTGCACTCTTCAGGGAAGTGAAAGCGTCCGATAAGTGTAAATGAAGGCAATGGTGCCGAGCCTTGCGTTGAGTCCCATAACCGGTACAAGGAACATACTCTTCCCCCCCGGCAGCGCGTAGGAGACCTGTACCGGCGCTTGAAGAGTCATCCGGGGGTAACGCAGCAAAAAAGAACTCCCTTGCAACTTTCTGTCGGTTGCTACCTTAATGGTGCCTGAAGGATCAAGCAGCATGATGACGCCAAACTCCTTCCGCTGAATCAGCTCGTTGAAATAGTTATCAATCTCGTCATAATTGGTGCGCATCATCTCCTTGCGCACCGCCCAAGCAAGCGGAAGGGTAAAGAGCTGAATATCCTGCCGCTGCTGAACCACTGAGCGGCTCCGGGCAAGCTCCACAAGCTCTTTCGCCCTCTGCTCCCCAAGATAGCGGGTCAAAAAAATCCCCCCGATAAGCAACGCAAGAACCAGAGGAAGCGCGATAAAAAGGATGCGTTTCCAAATTGAGGGCTTTGGCGACCGGGTTATCCCGAAATCATTGCTGCTCTTCATTGGTCGATGATGATGAGGTTGATTCGGCTAAACAATTGAGATAGAATGCCTCTTTTTCCTCCATCACCGTACGCTCCCCGGGCGACTGATCATTATAGCCGATGAGATGCAATGCTGAATGGATGGTGACGCGCAATAGCTCCTGCTGAACATCAACGACGAAGCGGGCGGCATTCTCCTTGACCACATCAAGCGAAATATAATACTCGCCATCGACCTCACTCCCTGTGCTGTAGGGAAAGGTGATGGTATCGGTAGGATAATCGTGGCCGAGAAACTCACGGTTGATGCGCTGAATCATTTTATTGCCACAGTAGACGCCAACAATTGATTCAACCATGCACCCCTCCGTCTCCATAACGAGATGCAAGGCACGTTCAATCAGTTGCTCCGGAATCTCCTTTTTGGTCGTGTTATGGATTTGCAGCATCATCCGGGGAGGGTTTGTGATGAGTTGATAAGGGCATCAATATGCTTGATCTGATTTTTGCGCACCCTGAAGGTGAGTTCAACCTCTTCATCCAGATAGCGCTTGTCGATAACTTCGGTATGCTCATAGAGGTATGTAATCAACTTGTAGTTGGAGACATGCACGCTGATTTTGCGCTCTGCATACTCGCGGGCAACCTGCTCGCCGATCATCTCCTTGAGCAGCCCGATATTAGTTCCCTTGATAGCAGAGATACAGATTGCTTCAGGATACTTCTCGCGAATCTCTTCCAGACGCGCAGGATTGTCAACCGCATCAATCTTGTTGAACACCTCAATGATGTTGTCGTGCTCAACACCAATCTCTTTCAGTGTCTCGCGGACAACCTCTCTCTGATCCTCAAAAGCGGGATGGCTGATATCAATGACGTGAAGCAGAAAATCGGCCTGCAACACCTCATCAAGGGTCGATTTAAAGCTCTCGACAAGGGTGTGCGGCAGTTTGCGAATAAAACCAACCGTATCGGAAAGCAGCACAAGCTTGTTGATGTTCAGCTCCAGACGGCGGGTTTTGGTGTCGAGCGTGGCAAAGAGCCGGTTTTCGGCAAAAGCCTCAGCCTCGGGACAAAGGACGTTCATCAGCGTTGACTTGCCCGCATTGGTATAACCCACAAGCGAGACCCTCGGCACCGTCTGCCGCCCACGGGTCTGGGTATCATGCTGCAGCGAGACCTCCTGGAGCTTCTTTTTCAAAAGGGAGATCCGGTTGCGCACCAGACGCCGGTCAGTCTCAATCTGGGTTTCGCCGGGGCCCTTGTTGCCAATTCCTCCCTTCTGTTTCGAGAGGTGAGTCCACTGTCCGGAAAGACGGGGAAGCATGTATTCAAGCTGGGCAAGTTCAACCTGCATCTTTGCCTGGGCCGACTGGGCCCTGATGGCAAAAATCTGGAGGATGAGACCTGTACGGTCAATCACCTTGCACTCAAGCGTTTTCTCGAGATTTCTGGCCTGGGCGGGAGTAAGATCATCATCAAAAATAACGAGATCAATCTCCTTCTCCTTGACAAAAATGACAAGCTCCTCAACCTTACCTTTTCCGATACAGTAGGCCGGGTCACGCAGTTTTTTGTCCTGTATGAACGACTCCACCACATCCGCTCCGGCGGTATCGGCAAGAAAAGCAAGCTCATCGAGGTACTCCTCAACAAGGGAACGCGGTGTTTCGGGGGGGGAACAGAGGCCAACAAGAACGGCCTTTTCCCTTCTGTTTTCAGGGGGAACAATATTCAACGGCGCAGTAATAGATTACGTAAGTATTTGAATGATAAAGAGCTGCAACCTGGCTTTTTGCTATATTACAACCATTGTTTTATCTTGAAGCTCATTGTTATAAACGTACCTCTCCACTAAAAAGGTACACATTTTTGCTTTCACCCCATACCACAAACGGGCAAAAAAGCTGTGATAACCAGAAGAGGCTAATTTAAGCGCATGTCAGATGAATCTGAATGATAACAAAAACTCTTCCGGTCAAGAGAGTGAAAAGCTGATAACACTTGAAGAAGCCTACAGCTACTGTCGGCAGATTTCAAAAGATCATGCAAAAACCTTTTACCTCGCAAGCATGTTTCTGCCAAAAAAACAGCAGAAACCCATTTTTGCCATCTACGCCCTGCTGCGCACGGTCGATGATATTGTCGATCTGGCCGAGGTAAAACTGAGCAACGGCCTGATTACGAGTAATGAGATCCAGGCCATGCTTGATGGCTGGAAGTTGAAGCTTATCGGCTGCTACAACGGAAAAACCGACAATGACCCCATCATGATGGCCTGGCACGACACGCTCAAAAGCCATACCATCCCCGTAGAGCTTCCGCTCGACCTGATGGATGGCGTTGCCATGGATATCGACTTCAAACCCTTCGAAACCTTCGACGAACTCTACGTTTACTGCTACAAGGTAGCCGCCGTCGTCGGGCTGATGACCTCCGAAATTTTCGGCTACAGCGACAAGAAGGCACTTGAACACGCCATAGAACTCGGCATTGCCATGCAATTGACCAACATCCTGCGCGACGTGGGCGAAGATGTTGACCGTGGCAGAATCTATCTTCCGCTGGAGGATCTGCGCCGTTTCAACTATTCAACGGAAGAGTTGATGCAGAAAACAATGAACGACAACTTCCTCAATCTGATGAAATTTCAGGTCGAACGGGCAAGAGGCTACTACCGCTCCTCCCAAAAAGGGATCCCCATGCTTGAAAAAAGAAGCCGCTTTGGTGTCGCTATCAGCAGCGTCAACTATGGCAACATTTTATCAGCCATCGAAAAAAACCGGTACGACGTCTTTTCAAAAAGGGCTTATCGCTCTTTTTTCCAGAAAATCAGCACCATTCCCTACGTCTGGTATAAAACCCGTACCTGCTCCTGACGGGCTTGACCCTATTTTTAACTTACAGAATTTTAAGAGGCCACCGATTATCATGCATAAAGAGAACGAACCGAACAAGAATATCCCTGAACAGCCAGCCCAGATTTCGCTGAACGACCAGATGCAGCGCCGTCTTGAAGAGCGCCAGCAGCTTATGGCGGCGGGAGTCAACCCCTACCCTACCCACTTTGAGGTCACCCACTCCTCGGGTGAAATCATAGCCGATTTCGTGGAAGAGGCCAAAACGCCGGTCTCGGTGGCTGGACGAATCATGACCATCCGAAAGATGGGCAAGGCCTCCTTTTTCCACCTCCAGGACTCCGCAGGCCGAATCCAGATCTACATGAAAAAGGATGAGGTTGGCGACGCCACCTACGACACCTTCAAACTGCTCGACATCGGCGACATCATCGGCGTCAAGGGCTTTACCTTCAAAACCAGAACCGGCGAAATCTCCGTCCATGCCGAATCGCTGGAGCTGCTCACCAAATCGCTGCGCCCCATACCCGTCGCCAAGGAGAAAGAGGTTGATGGCGAAAAGGTCGTTTTTGACGCTTTCAGCGACAAAGAGCTTCGTTACCGCCAGCGCTATGTTGACCTCATCGTCAACCCGGAGGTCAAGGAGACCTTTATCAAGCGGAGCGCCATCGTCTCCTTCATGCGCAACTCTTTTACCGGCAACGGCTGGCTGGAGGTTGAAACCCCGATTTTGCAACCCATCTACGGTGGCGCCGCAGCCCGTCCCTTTACGACGCACCACAATGCGCTCGACATGCAGCTCTACCTGCGCATTGCCAACGAACTCTACCTCAAACGGCTCATCGTCGGCGG
>CAINOO010000062.1 GCA_903851535.1 uncultured Chlorobiaceae bacterium
AAGGGCTCTCGGCCACGGTATGAAAGCCCGGGTTATCCAGTTTGTTAAATCTGACGATTCGGTTGGCGAGCAGAAGTTTTTCAGCCAGCTTGATGGCGTCGAGTGGGAGCAGTTCGGTGCGGGATTCCTTCCGAGAGACCCCGAAAGCCCGAGCATGGAGCTGCACAGGGTTGCGGCACGCAAAGGGCTTGATGCTGCCATTGCTGCGCTTCAATCGCCAAAATACGACTTTGTACTGCTCGATGAGCTCTGTTATGCCCTTGGCCAGAATCTTATTCCTCTTGAGCCTCTGCTTGAGGCGCTTTGTTCTGCGGGTGAGGGCAAGATTGTGGTGATGACCGGTCGGAATGCGCCGGAGGCGCTTGTTGCTGCCGCCGATACGGTCACCGGGATGACGATGATCAAGCATGGCTATGAGCAGGGCATTGCGGCACAAAAGGGTGTTGAGAACTGATGGGTATGAAGGGTTCACC
The DNA here is from genome assembly GCA_903851535.1 of uncultured Chlorobiaceae bacterium. Classification (GTDB taxonomy): domain Bacteria; phylum Bacteroidota; class Chlorobiia; order Chlorobiales; family Chlorobiaceae; genus Chlorobium. Next base: position 474 of record CAINOO010000062.1, read on the forward strand.
GATTTGTGCCGATAACAGTTTTACCGGTAAAGGCAAGGTGAGGGCAGGGCTGAAGATTGCGCTCTTTCTTGCCGGATTTCCCCTGCTGCTTGCCCTCTCATTGCTGCTCGGCCCTTCGGGTATTGGTATTCCAGATCTTCAGTCGCCGTCAGGAAGTGCGATTCTGTCGCTTCGGTTCAGCCGTCTGTTGATGGGGATGATGACTGGTGCGGCACTCTCGGCTTCCGGCGTTGTCTTTCAGGCGCTGTTGCGTAACCCTCTGGCCGAGCCTTATGTGCTTGGCGTGAGCGGTGGGGCTGGTCTCGGGGCCACGCTTACCATTCTTGCGGGGTCGGGCCTGCTTTCCACCCTCGGTCTGCCGGTTGTCGCTTTTGTTTCGGCGGTTCTGACCTTGATGGTGGTTTATGGCATTGCAAGCCAGGGCTCCAGTGGCCAGCCATCGGTGTACAGCCTCATTCTCAGTGGTGTTATTGTCAGCTCAATTTGCTCGAGTGTTGTCATGTTTCTGGTCTCTACGGCAAGTGTTGAAGGGATGCACAATGTGATCTGGTGGATGCTCGGCAGTCTGCAACCGGTCTCCGCCGGGCAGCAGCTTCTCTCTGCCGGGCTTATAGGTACAGCTCTTGGTGGAATCTGGCTGCTCTCCCCGCAGCTCAACGCTCTTGCGCTTGGCCGCGAGATGGCCCATTACCAGGGATTGCGTGCCGATGTTGTTATTGTCGTTGGCCTCCTCTTTGCGACGCTGCTTGCCGCAACGGCTGTCTCCCTTTCGGGCATGATCGGCTTTGTCGGTCTTATTGTGCCCCACGTCATGCGTGCCCTCTTTGGGCCGGATCACCGAAAGCTGGTGCCTCTGGCGGCTCTTGGCGGGGGACCCTTTCTCGTTTTATGCGATGCCGTTGCCCGCACCCTGCTCGCTCCGATTGAGATACCGGTCGGTGTGGTGACCGCTCTTGCCGGTGGGCCTTTTTTTCTCATTATTCTTCAGCGGAGAATGCAACAGGCATGGATAGCATAAGAATGGAACAGGATGCCTTGACCTTCAACAATGTTTCTGCCGGATACAAGCAGCGGCGGGTGCTCGACAGTGTCAGCTTCAGGGTGAAAGAGGGGGAGTTTGTCTCGCTTATCGGCCCGAATGGCTGCGGAAAAAGTACCCTGCTTAAAACCGCTGCGGCGCTCCTGAAGCCACTCTCGGGTACGGTTGAGCTTTTTGGCCAGGATGTGCAGCGCATCAAGCCAGGTCATCGTGCATCACTGCTTGGTGTTGTGCCGCAGAAAATAGATTCCCCCATGGCATTTACCGTCAGTCAGATTGTGATGAATGGTCGAATCAGCTCTATGGGGCGGTGGGGAACTCCCTCTTCGCTCGATCATGATCTTGTTGAGCGCTCCATGATCTATACCGATGTGCTGGGCCTTCGTGACCGCTTTTTTACCGAGCTGAGCGGCGGGGAGCAGCAGCGTGTTGCCCTCGCCATGGTGCTGGCGCAGGAGCCCAGGATCATCATGCTCGACGAGTCGATCTCCCATCTCGACATCAACCATCGCCAGGAGGTGCTCCAGATTCTGATGAACCTCAACCGCGAAAAGAGGATGACCATTCTGCTGGTGAGCCATGACCTGACGCTTGCAGCCGGAATCTCCGACCGTTTTTTGCTTATGGAGGCCGGTACCCTTGTAAAAGCGGGAACGCCCGCCGAGGTGCTGGAGCCAGAACTGCTCAGCCGGGTCTATAACTGTGACCTCACGGTGCAGCAGGATCCCTATACCGGCTATTTGCAGGTATCAGGTGCAATTGACAGCTTGAGGCGGCGCAGGAAGCTGGAAAGAAGTGTCCACGTTATTGCTGGAGGGGGCAGCGGCATTGAACTTTACCGCAGGCTCCTTATTGAGGGGTATGAGGTGACTACCGGAGTCCTCAACCGTCTTGATTCTGATGCGGAAGCGGCACGGGCACTCAACATCCCGGTGGTGCTTGAGCAGCCCTTTTCGCCGGTTGGTGCTTCGGCCATTGCCAAGGCGATGGAGATGATCTCAAAGGCTGACGCAGTCGTGCTCAGTCAGGTGCCTTTCGGCTCGGGAAACCTTGTCAACCTTCAGCTTGCCGAAGAGGCGCTCAAACGGGGCAAAACCGTGTTGCTGGCCGCCGGTATCGGTGAGAGGGACTATACCGAAGGCAAAGCGGCGGTTGATTTTGCCGCTCGCCTGAAACGTGCCGGGGCTCTCAACTGGAACTCCATCCATGAGCTGATGGCTCAACTTCAGCAACAACCACACCACTGACCACCATGACCCTCAAACAAAAATATCCCTTTCGTTTCGGAACAAGCTCCTATATCATTCCCGCTGATATCATTCCCAATGTGGAGTATCTCAAGGACAAGGTGGACGATATTGAACTGGTACTGTTCGAGTCGGATGAATTCAGTAACCTGCCCTCTCCCGATGATATGCAGAAACTTGCGGAGCTGGCCGAAGAGCATGCGCTGACCTACTCGGTGCACCTTCCGCTTGATGTCTATCTCGGCCATCCTGACCGCCGGGAGCGGGAGCGATCGGTAGGCAAATGCCTGCGCATTATCGAGCTGACCCGCGATCTGCCAAAATCGGCATACGTGATGCACTTTGAGGCGGGGCCGGGTGTTGATATCAACGCTTTTTCAGCCGATGAAAACAGACTCTTTACGGAGTCACTGCGCGATTCCATAACCATGCTTCTGCAGGGTACTGCTGTACCAGCGTCAGAATTTTGTGTTGAAAATCTCAACTATCCCTTTGAGCTTGTCTGGCCTGTGGTCGAAGAGTTCGCTCTTTCCGTCACGCTTGATGTTGGTCATCTTGAGTTCTATGGCTTCCCTACCAGAGCGTATCTGGAGCGTTACCTGCCTCATGCCAAAGTGTTGCATCTTCATGGGACGCTTGAGGGAAAGGATCACAACTCCCTTGTCTTCATGAAGCCGGAGGCTCTTGATCTCCTCATGCAAGCGCTCACGGATGTGCCGGTTCCAGACAGGGTGTTTACACTCGAAATTTTTTCGCAGGAGGATTTTGACTCCTCCTGCATGGTTATGGAACGCTTTCTTTCCTGAGCATTTTTTTTACGCACGAGCCGTTTAAACCATCAATGCCGGATTAAGCTCAATGGTATCGGAGTAGACCAGTCGTGGCCAGACGGCTGTTTTGCTGACATGTGCCGTCATGCGCAGAGCGGAAGCCGCTGTTGTGTCGAGGCCGCGACCGGGATCAGCATTAAGAAACTCGTATTCCTCCACGACAAGCCGGTAGCGCTGGGCATCTCGAACCTGCGGAAGAGAGATTTCCCCGTTCCACACGGTGACGGTTTTTGATACCTGCATTTCGCCCAGAGGCACCCACGGTTGTGCAAGAGGTGCCCAGACGGGTGGCTCGGTTCCGGGCATACAGATTTCAGCCCGGACGATGACGCGGTTCGGGCAGACAACGTTGTAACAGAGTCGGGGAGCAACTCCGGAGAGGGAGACGCGGACGCTGAACGGATTATTGGGATTCGGGCCGACCCAGACGAGACGTTCAGGTGTTGTCTGCACGCAATCGGCGGTGAAGACGCGAGAGAGCTCTGTTTTCGTAACCGAACAGGGTTGATAGCGTGCCAGAGCAAGACGGATAAAAGGATAATAGGAAGGGCCTGCATCAATGGTAATGTCGCAATACCAGAGTCTCCTTTCAGAGTCAAAGGCAACCGGATGGCCAGCTACAGCGACACCCCAGTTTGGCTCTCCTGCCGGTATTGCTGGATTTTCCTCAAGGATGAGGTCAGTAGCCCTGACGGTTGCATCCGGGAAATGGTGAAGGGTTGGCGTCTGGTGAACCTGTCCCGAAAGCCAGATCGGATCGCTGCCCCAGCGGGTAATAAACGGCTGAAGTGTCTCCGGAGGGACTGGCGCAGCAGGGCTGATGAGTGCCTTGATTTCGCCTCCATTAAGGCCGTCTTGTGTGACGATCTGCGGGCCATGAGCAAGAATGACTCCAAGCAGTTCGCCCTCTCCTGAAGAGAACCACTCGCCGCTCATGTAGACGCGGAGGCTGTTGCCGGTGCGTCGGCGGAAAGTTCCGTCATCGCTGCTCTCCTCCTCCCAGCCGAATGTGGGAATGATGTATTCGATTTTTGCTGCAAGCGGGCGCACAGAACTGGGTACATCAAGGATGAAATCGGCTGGCCGCTCATTGGTGGCCGGTGTGGTGAACACAAGATCTTCCGTCGGTGATGGAATGGTGTCGTCTTCGAAGTACTCACGGAATCGGGACGTGGCTGTGGCCCAAAAGGAGATCCGGCGGTGCCTGGTATCGCCAAGTTCATGACGTTCCGACATCGGTGTGTAGAGAAGTTCAGGATCGCTGACATTGAAGTGGCAGGCATCGGCTGAACGTTCTTCAAGGGTAAATCCCTCCGGAGTATCAAGCGCAGGCAGAACGTCGTTCCATGCAGAGCGGAAATCAACCTTGTCGGTACTCTTTCCGTGAACGTGGAGAAGACCGTTGAGGTCGAAGCATGTTTCTCCCGCATTTCTTGACGCTGAAGCCCCCCGCAACTCCGGTGCCATAAGCGGGTTCTGGACGGCGTGGATAAGGGTAATTTCACGGAACGGGGTGAGCATCCAGTGCCGGCCCTCAATGGCGATCTTTCTGAATTTATTTAGCCAGGAGGCTGGTGTGGCCTCTCGAATCCATTGCCAGAGCCCAAGTTTTTCCAGCGAGGCTGTGTCTGGCAGATTGCAGCTCATACGCAGGGTTATGCGCTCGGCTTTTGGCAGAGAGACAACAAGTTCACGATCGGTTTCTTTCCACTCGAAACCTGCTGGCCCTTCCTGAAGGATAATCCTGAATGTGCCGGAGTGCGGCCATGCAGAGCCAGTGGAAAAACTGACCGGAAAAGCAAGAGGTGCATCGACTCCGGGAAGTCCCAAGAAGGTGGCTCCGCTGGCGATCGGATCGGGCAGATAGGGCACCTCGTCAAGGGTTTCACCGGAAGGGAGAAACTCGGTAATTGTTGCTGCATCTCGTTTTGCAAGTTCCGGATACCACGATTTTGCGCTACCGGGTGCCGCACCATCTATCATGCCATGCTGTTCTGCCATCTGCACCGAGGTACGGGGTGCAAGGATATGACGGCGAGTGATTTCGTCAGTTGGAAGGATACTCTCTGCAGTCCAGCTCCGGATGACAAGTCGGTCAACGGATTCTCCCGGCCTCAGCCCCGGATCGCTCATCATTGCCGGAGAGGCGACTGGTTCGAAACGCAGATAAGGCTCGAAAGCGGTTGCTCCCGTTGTATCAAGATCCTCCTCAAAAAGGCGGCTGTTGCCTGCAATATCGACAATGCGAGCCCTGAGCCGGTAGCGATGGCCGAAACGCAGTCTGGGAAGTGAGCCGCCCAGTACTTTGAATTTCGTATCAAGACCGATTGTGTTTGCAATATCGGTCGGTTCGTAACCCACGTTGTTGGTATCGTTTTTTACAATTTCCAACGGGTAGGCATCTTCAAGCAGCAGGTGGTTTAAGCGTATCAGACTTTTTCCTTCCGGATTCTCTGCCAGAAGCTGCGTCGTTACCTCACGCATACTGACAGCAGAAAACAGTTCGTCACTATAGAGAGATCCGCTTTCGATAACGGCAACGATATCCTTTGCAAGATATTGTGCAAGATCTCTTTCAAGTGTCTCCGGATCAGAACCGTTACCGTTATAGCTTGACAGGGCAAGAAGGGTTTTTTCTTTTAATTTGCTGTTGAGAAAGCTTGAGAGATCGTCCGCTGGCAGCTTCATTTTTAGAGCGAACGCTCTCATGTCGCTGAAAAAGGGAAGGGGTTTGCCGATGGTCTGGCCGGGATGGTTGACGACCAGACTCCAGCCGTCCCAATGGAAAAGGGTTTCATGAAGATAGAGATCCTTGCTCCCGGCGGGGTCGCTGCTGCTTGTGGGGGCTACCGTTACGGTACCCTCATCCTGAAGGTTTTCGGGAAGGATAAAGGTATCTGCCGGGTCACTGCTGTGTGAATAGGAACCGGTTCTCTGGCACAATGAGCGCCATTGGCCTTTTGCTTCGTCGTAGATGTCGATGCGGTACCCCCGCACCATATCTTCGGCATTGAACTTGATATTTTTGCGCTCCGTCTCATTGGCGAGCAACGTTTCAAAGCCGTTGCTGTTCTGGAGCGTTTTGATCAACTCCGAGGCCCTGTCGCTCATGAGCACCGACATGCCGCCGGAACGCAGGGCCGGAAGAGCGGCGGTTTTTGGTGTGCCGAGCACCGGCGGCTTGTGAATGCCGAGGTCACCAAGTGTTTGCGTGAAGTTGATGGCCTTGATGGCGGA
>CAINOO010000063.1 GCA_903851535.1 uncultured Chlorobiaceae bacterium
AAAGAGATAAATTTCTGGTCAGACCGTTTCGAGAAGCTTACCGACGACAAAAAAGCAGGTAAAGATGTTCGCCTCAACCTTGAAAATGTTCGTCGCACGCTCAGCGATCTCGAAGCCCGGCTGGAGCATCGCAAAAAAGAGCTGCTTTCCATGCGTCATGTTAGCTCCGCCACACCGGTTGTGCTCAGCGGTGCGCTGGTTATTCCTGCCGGATTGCTCCGCACCCTGCAAGGTGAAACGGCATCCTGCAGCTCTGCTTTTTCTGCTGATCCCGCACGTTCGCGCATCGAGCAGCTTGCCATGCATGCTGTTCGCCTCGCTGAAGAGGCCAGAGGATGCCGAGTAGTTGATGTCTCTTCCCAGAAGTGCGGTTGGGACATCACCTCATACCCGCCGGCAATTGAAGGCAAACAACCTGAATCCCGGCATATCGAAGTCAAGGGGCGAATAAAAGGCGCAACAACGATTACCGTCACCCGTAATGAAATGCTCTATGCTCTCAATCAGGCTGAAAAATTTGTGCTGGCCATTGTGCAGGTTGACGAGAATGAGCAGATTGATGGCCCATACTATCTACGGAACCCCTTCGATGCCGAACCGGGTTGGGGAGTATCATCAATCAATTTTGAAATCAGCGAATTTCTGAAAAAGGCAGAAATTAACTTGTGAAACTGTGAGAATTATGTTATCCGAAGATCAGCTAAAAGTATTATTGACCGATATGGAGGCCGATACTATTGAACGAACGACCTCAGTAAGTGATACCGATAAATTCAGTCAGGCGATCTGTGCATTTGCCAATGATTTGCCCAATCATCGCAAACCGGGTTATCTTTTGATAGGAGTAACAGACAAAGGAGTTCTGTCGGGGCTGATTGTTACTGATGAACTCCTCAAAAACCTTGGCGGTATTCGTTCTCAAGGCAATGTGTTACCCCAGCCTTACATGACGGTCGCCAGATTCGCACTCTCCGGTGGAGATGTAGCTGTTGTTGAAGTTCACCCCTCTGACCTTCCTCCTGTGCGTTATAAAGGCCGAGTGTACATCAGAGTCGAGCCACGGAAAGGCATCGCCAATGAGCAGGAAGAGCGTGTTCTTACTGAGCGGCGTGTTGCCCTTGCTCGCTCTTTTGATGCCCGCCCTTGTTCAGAAGCAACAATTGAAGACATCGCGTTAGGTCAATTCGATGCCTACCGGCGTGAAGCGGTTGATCCTGAAACCATTGCGTCAAACAATCGAAATATTGCATTACAGTTGGCATCTTTGCGGCTGTACGACCCCAAACCAGCCTGCCCAACGTATGGCGGTATATTACTTTTTGGGAAAAACCCCAGATTTTTTCTGCCGGGTGCCTATGTTCAATATCTCAAGCTACCCGGAACAGACTTGACGGAACAGCCTGACGACCAGGCAGAGATTTCCGGTGACCTTCACACCCTGCTGCGAGAGCTGGAAGGGCGAATCAAGCTTCTGATACAGACAACCATGCGCAAGGTCAGTGCCTTTGAGGAAAAACTGCAACCTGACTATCCCGAGTGGGCGTTACGGGAGCTGCTTATGAACGCCGTTATGCATCGTAACTACGACAGTAATTCACCAATTCGCTTTTACGCATTCATCGATCACCTTGAGATCCAGAGTCCAGGTGGCTTGTATGGTGAAGCTACAGTGGAAAACTTTCCTACTCGTAACAGTTACCGCAATCCGGTTATTGCTGAAGCCATGAAATCACTCGGTTTTGTGAACAGGTTCGGCTATGGTGTTCAGCGAGCGCAAGCGCTTCTGGCACAGAACGGCAATCCCCCTGCTCAATTTGAGTTTGATGAGCACTCCGTATTGGTCAAGATATTTCGGAGGCTTCCATGAAAACCATCGCCTTTTTTAATAACAAGGGAGGTGTAGGCAAGACCTCACTGGTCTATCATCTTGCCTGGATGTTTGCAGATCATGGAATAAAAACCCTTGCGGTCGATCTTGACCCGCAAGCCAACCTCACGGCCATGTTTCTCGATGAAGATCGGCTTGAGCAATTATGGCCAGATGATGAGCACCCAGACACAGTGTATGGAGCAATTCGCCCGATTTTACGGGGAACAGGTGATATTGCTCAACCCAGTGTAGAAATGATTACCAGCACCCTCGGTCTTATTCCGGGTGACCTTGGCCTGTCACGGTTTGAAGATAAACTTTCGGATGCTTGGCCACGATGTCATAACCGCGATGAATCAGCGTTTCGAATTATGACAGCCTTTCATCGTCTTGTGCAGCGTGGCGCAGAATGGGGGGCGGAACTGGTTCTGATTGATGTTGGCCCAAATCTCGGGGCCATCAATCGCTCGGCGTTGATTGCTTCCGATCAGGTTTGTTTGCCGCTGGCTCCTGATCTTTTCTCCCTGCAAGGTCTCAAGAATCTTGGACCGACACTTCGAGAGTGGCGTTCCGTGTGGGCGGAACTTCTCGCCAAAGCCCCTCTGGATCTGCCAATGCCCAGAGGGGCGATGCAGCCTGTCGGTTACATTGTTATGCAGCATGGCATTCTCGATACACGACCTGTCAAGGCATATAAACGCTGGATGGACAAGATCCCTGGAGTTTATCGGGAAGCTGTTCTTGATGAAGAGCAGGTTAACTTATTTTTGCCTCCTGTGTCGCAACCCATTGCGCAAGATCCATACTGCCTGTCACTCCTCAAGCATTACCGAAGCTTGATGCCAATGGCAATGGAGGCTCGTAAACCGATTTTTTTCCTAAAATCTGCCGATGGGGCGATTGGTGCCCACATCGAAGCTGTGAGGAGTTGCTACCTGGATTTTCAGAAGTTGGCAGCTAAAATAGCGGCGGCGGCCGGAATAGCGTTTCAATAACATGATAGTGATAGTTCATCACAAGTAGAATCTGGCTTGAACAAGGGAACCTTGAGTCAATCAATGAGTACACGATACCGTATCTTTCTTTCGAGCGTCCAAAAAGAGCTGGCTGAAGAACGTCAGGCTCTGAAAACGTTTATTCTGAACGATCCTCTCCTGCGCCAGTTTTTTGACACCTTCCTTTTTGAAGATATTCCGGCCTCAGACCGCCGGCCTGACAACGTCTATTTTGAAGAGGTTGATCGTTGTGATCTCTATATCGGACTTTTCGGTGACAGTTATGGTTCCGAAGGGCTGGAAGGCATCTCACCCACAGAAGAGGAATTTGATCGCGCTACCAAGGTAGCAAAACCCCGAATCATCTTTGTAAAAAGTGAGAACGCATCGGGCCGCCATCCGAAAATGCAGGCACTTATTCGCAAAGCAGGCGACCAGCTCATCAGACGGCGGTTTGCAACTATCCCTGAACTGACAGCAGGGGTCTACGCCAGTGCTGAAGCAATTGTCAATGCCATT
>CAINOO010000064.1 GCA_903851535.1 uncultured Chlorobiaceae bacterium
GCCGAGAATCAGGCCGAAAAGACCGAAAAGCCCTATTCCGCCGAGTGTTCCAAAAAAAATAAGGAGCGCGTGCATCTGTGTGTCGCGTCCGATCAGGATGGGGCGAATAATATTATCGACCTGGCTTACGACAATACTGCAGAAGAGAAGAACCCCTATTGCCTGGGGATACTGCCCTGTTGCGGCGAGATAGATAACCGCCGGAACCCATACAAGCGTCGATCCCATAACAGGCAGAACTGAGAGCACCGACATGATCGTGCCCCAGAAGAGTGCACTGTCGATACCGGCAAAATGCAGGGCAAGGCCTGCCAGAGAACCCTGCACGGCAGCCACGACCATGGTGCCCTTTATGGTCGCTCTGGTCACCGAAAGAAACTTGTCGAGCAGCCGATTCTGATCGGTTTGCGTCAACGGGAGGTAGGAGAGGCACTTTTCGAGAAGCTGTTGGCCGTCCCTTAAAAAAAAGAACATGGTATAGAGAAAGATAAAGAGCAGAAAGAGATCGTTAACTGCCGAATAGGTAAACGAAGAGATGGTGTTGAAAAGCATCGAACCCGTGTTACTGGCAAGCTCGCCTGCTTTCTGAAAAATTTCCAAACGGTAGAGTTGGATCTCAGGATAAAAAGAGAGCGTACGAAGCTGCTGGTCGAATGCGCCTGGCTCCAGAATCTGCTGCTGAACCCAGGGCACAGCAATGCGGCTTATCCTGATGGCCTGTTTGGCAACAATACCGAGAAGAGCGGCAAAGGGAAGAAAGACAATGAGCAGCATGGTTACGATGGTCATCGAAGCGCTCAGGCTTTTACCTCCCCTGAACCAGCGCTCAAAACGGTTGAATACCGGCATGGCGAGTGCGGAAAAAAGGGCCGCCAGCACAATAGCCATGAGGAAATACCGGATCATGGCAACAAAAGTGACCGAAATAAACAGAAGAAGAAAAAGAAGAATGAGCTGGTTTGCTTTTATGCTGTTCATGATCGTTGCATTTATGAGCCTTGTAAAGCCTTAAAACCACTCCGTGCACTCCTCTGCAAGGAGCTGTGTACGAACAAACGCGACGGCAAAAATTCCGGCCGTTTCGGCTCTGAGAATTGTTTTTCCCAGGGAGATTTCACCAAAACCTGCGGCGCGGGCTTCACCGATTTCGCAATCAGTGAACCCTCCTTCGCCACCAATCAGAAAAAGGATATTTTTGGTGGAACAGTGCACCCTGGGAGGCGACTCTGAGAGTTCATAGGGAATCAGCTTGAGATCGAAACCCTGGAGCGCAAGAGCCTTTTTGAACGGGAGTGGTTCACTTATCTCGGGCAGGTAGTACCGTTTTGACTGCCGGGCCGCTGAGAGCATGATGGTTCTCCACCGCTTGAGCTTGGCCTGCACTTTTTCACTTGATGGCTGGGAGATTGTCCGGGTCGAAATCAGGGGAATGATGGCCGATACTCCAAGCTCGGTAGCCTTTTCGAGAAAGAGGTCGAAGCGCTGGGGGGCCTTGAGCAGGGAGAGGGCAACGGTTACCCTTGTTTTTGGCCGTTCAACCCGGCTGTGACAAAGAATTTCGCACGCAAGCGAGCTTTTTCCAATATCCGAAATTCTGGCCTCGCAACGCAAACCATCACCATCCGTAACAACAATCCCCTCTCCTGTTTTTTTTCTCAGAACCCGCACAAGATGATGAAACTCATCACCATCAATAATTATGCGCCCGCTATCAAGAGCAATGTTTTGTGGAGAAGTATAAAAAAGTTCCATGATCAGTTTCACTCCTTGATGGCTAAAGCTACGGCGGCAAGAGATATTTTTTCGGCCCCGCCCTGGCGCAGTGCTGATGCGGCCGCCGCCATGGTTGCTCCGGTTGTGACAACATCGTCAACAAGCAGCAGATGACGCTCTCGAAAACCTTTTGCAACAAGAAACGCTCCTTCGGGATTTTTTTTCCGTTCCAGGGCAGAGAGCCCGGTCTGCGAAACCGTATAGCGTTTTCTGATCAGAATCTCCCTTCGTAGCGGTTTTTGCAACGATTGGGCGATGCCTTCAGCAATTTTTTCGGACTGGTTATAGGAACGCTCGATTTTTTTCAGTGGATGGAGCGGAACCGGCACAATGCACTCAATATCCCCAGCCCCCCCTTCGCTCAACATCCACTCGCCCAGTTGACGCCCTAAACTTCTTCCAAGATTGAAGCGTCCCTCGTACTTCAAGGCATGAAGCACCTGCTGCAATGGGCTCTTTTTATGAAACTGGTAGCGGCACCAACCCCGTTCAAACAGGAAGGTGTCACCAAAATGGGATGCAATGGTACCTCGCAGCAGCTCTTCGGCGGCCACAGGAGTGCAGAAGGGGTCAAATTCAGCCCGGCAGGAGTTGCAGCAGTACTCTTCCCCTGGAAGCAGCAATTTGCGGCAGAGGAGACAGACATGGGGAAAGAGAAGGTGGAGCAGGTGTTCTCGCATGGCAAGCTCTCGTTATGGTTCACCGAAACAGAGTGCGGCGGCACCATACATGCCAGCCTTGTTGCCGAGAAGCGCCGGAACCAGTTCAAGCCCTTCATGCATGGAGGGGAGCGTCGATCGCCTGAGCTGGTCAAGGGCTGGATCGAAAATCAGATTTCCTGCGGCGGCAATTCCTCCGCCGATCACAAATTTTCTGATATCCATGAGGGCGGTGACATTGGCAAGTCCAACTCCGAGAATCGAGCCAACCCGCTGCCACACAGCAAGAGAGAGCTGGTCTCCCTTAAGTGCTGCACGTTCAAGATGAATCGGCGACAGTTTTGTAAAATCATTGTTGCACAGTTTGCCAACAGCCGAGCCAGAGGCATTTGCCGCAATCATCCGGCGTGCAAGATCGACAATTCCCTTTTTACCAATAGAGCTTTCAAGAGTGCCACGTATTCCCGCATGAAGCGTTGTTGCCTCAAAATCAATGATCATAAAACCGACCTCGCCAGCAGTGCCATGAGGGCCGCGATAGAGTTTCCTGTTCAACACAATCCCGCCACCAACACCGGTACCAAGGGTCACCATGAGAAAATCACGGAACTCACGGCCAGCGCCATAAACCGCTTCACCGAAAGCCGCAACGTTGGCATCATTGTCAAGAAAAACCGAAACCGAAAGTCCTTCTTTTTCAATCAAAAACTTCTGCAGTTCGTCACGCAAAGGAACAATGCCCCAGCCCGGCAGGTTCGGCGGATAACTCAGTACTCCCCTCTCCGCATTAACCGCACCCGGTGCTCCCACTCCGACACCGGCAAAATCGGCAGGAGCAAGAGTCGCACAGGCAAGACGATACAGGCTGGCAACAAGTGCCGCAAGCTGCCCTATAATCCCGGCAGGGCCTGATGCTGTTTCGGTGAGTATCGTCCGGTCGATCAAAATTCCTCTCTCTTCGCAAACGACCGCAGCCTTGACTGCTGTACCCCCGAGATCAATGCCAATTGCCCATCGCGACATAGTTCGTTCTTTTTATAATCAGTTTTTAAACGGCTTCATAAATTTCCTGCCATGCGCTCCTGAAGCAAAAAAATCGAGAATCTCAAGAATTTCCGGTTCCGGGGGAAGATCGGATTTTACTTTTTCAAGAGCATTGGCAAGCAGAAGACCTGATTGAAAAATAATCCGGTAGGCATCTTTAATGAGGGTTATCTTTTCGGAAGTGAAACCTCGCCGTTTCAGTCCAATAGCGTTCAGGCCCTCGTAACGGCAGGTTTCACTCCCGGAGGCCATGACAAAGGGCGGAATATCCAGCGTTCCTCTGGAAAGTCCCCCCAGCATTGAAAAGCGACCGATTCGGACAAACTGGTGCACTGCAGCAAGCCCCCCGATGACAACATGATCGCCAATCTCGCAATGGCCACCAAACGGAACACCATTGGCTACAACCACATGATTACCAATCACACAGTCATGACCAACATGCGAATAGGCCATAAACAGATTATCAGAGCCAATAATGGTTTTACCACTTGCCTTTGTTCCCCTGTTGAGGGTAACGCACTCACGAATAACGGTCCTGTCGCCAAC
>CAINOO010000065.1 GCA_903851535.1 uncultured Chlorobiaceae bacterium
ACCATGCAATTGAGCATCCATATACTTGGCTATAGCGTATGTCGCCGGACGGATATGATCCTTGATAATCTTTTCACCCGTATACGTCAGCTCCTTGTCCGTTATCGACATCACCACATCCTTATACTGATCAACCTTCACTTCAATGTGAGAAGGCTTCAAATCCTGCGCCACAAATGTTCCGGGCTTATTGATAACAATGGTATCACCCTTCGATCTCGGCTCCTTATCATAACCACGATGAATTCTTCCGGCAAGACCAAGCTGTGCTTCAAGGGCAATGATCGCCTCATTGCAATACCAATAAGGATTATAGGCGTCAAGTGTATTCGACATAACTCTCCTGTTTGAATGAATGGAACCCCGTCCCTGTTATGATTTAATTCGTACAGCCTTGCCCGCTTTCAAAGCAGCATCACGAGTAGCCTTATACAGATTGTGATCCCTCGCCTGCTCCGGAGTCAACACAAACTCATCACGCAAGCCACCCGCACCCCCGGAACCCTGACTCCCCGCGCCACCAGGCCCCGCCGGAAGGAAATGAGGATTCGCCTCAAGAAACGAGGCCACCATCTCCTCAATACTGATCGGCTTCCCGTTTTTTGTCACCACCGTACCCTGCCCGTCAACCACACTCGGCCCCGTCGCCGGATCATAGTTAATCGAGCTCCGCGTCAACACCACCACCTGATCAGGATTCAACGCCTTCAGCGCAATCGCCGCCGACCGCAACTTTCCGTCAACCTCCGACCGCTCAAGCTTCGCCCCCAGATCCCTGATCCTCTCCTCCGCCTCCCGCTGCACCTTCTCAAGCGCCGCATCCTTCTCCTTCACCGTATTGGCAATCAACTGCTCATACTGACCCTTCGCCTTCAAATCATCCTCAGCACGCTTCACCTCATCATCCTTCAGCCTCTTATACTCATCCACATTCACCCCGCTGAACGGCGCCTTCGCTGCCGCCACCGCCGCCGCCACCTGCGCCGCAACAGCCGCATCAAGCTCAGCCTGCGAAAAACTCCTCTCCCCATCACCCGCGCCCCCGCCACCGCCCCCGGCAGCCTCACCCGAAACACCCAGCCCCACCGGCACCAGAAGATTCCACAACCAAAAAGGAAACAGTCTCATAAGTCAGATCATTTTATTGCAAAAGCCAACAATAAAAAGAACAAAAATAAAACAAAATAAACAAACAAAAAGCGCAAAAATAAGGTAAAGTAGGTAAAAGTGCGCGCAGAGGCAGTCAGCAACGGAGGGGCGGCAGCGAGTGGATTGTTGTCGGTGTTCAGGGAGGCACAGGGGCGTAGGCTCGAATGCAGCGGCGTTGCATTCGCTTTACACACGAGAGAGGTCAAAGGCCTGCGTATTTTATTTACATGATTGCTGAAGTAGCGAGCGGGCCTTTGAGCACAAGCAAGTGGGCGGAAGAGCAGAAGCGGGGCAGGGTTTAAGTTTCACTCACCCCTTCACCTCAATAATATCATCCCACCGCGTCGTATAACGTGCCGAAAGCCGCTCCTGATGCGGCTTCCAGCTCTCTGAGTTCTCCGCCGCCAGTCGCACCGCACCTCTGCCATAGCGCTTGTTGATCGCATCCATCACCTGCATAATCCTGCCATCCCGCTCAGGTGCAGCAGGCGCTTCCTCCGCAAAGAGCGAAAGCGTTGTGCTGCATGGTGCTTGCGGCACGATTCCACTAACAATCACTCCAGCCTTCTTGTAGCTCATCCCGGCACGAAAGATGCCGTCAAGCATCGTCTGCGCTGCATGCATAATCGCAATGGAGTCATTCGTCGGACAGGGCAGGGAAGCCGTTCTGGTTCCCCAGTAGCACTCGCTGGAATCATCAAACGGGCTGGTAGCGATAAAAACGGTTATGAGCGAAGCCAGCGAGTTCTCTTTTCGCAGCTTCACTGCGCACTTGCCGGCAAACGTCGCCACTGCCTGCTGCAGCTCTTCCAGGCTGGTAACGCTGCGGCCAAAGGAGCGCGATGTGCAGATGCTTTGCTTTGCAGGCCGCACCAGCTCCATCGGCAGGCAGGATTGGCCCTGCAGCTCGGCCTGTATTCTGGCGCCGACGATGTGCAGGTGCTTGCGTACCCATGCAGCAGGCGCGGCGGCAAGGTCAGCGGCGCTCTCGATCCGCTTTGCCTGCAACAGCTTGCTCCACTGTCGCCCGATGCCCCAGATATCCTCAACCTTGGTGCGCTCCAGCGCGGACTGTATCTCTGCGGCGCTGCGGAGCACGCAGACGCCCTGATAGTGTGGGTTCTTTTTGGCCAGGCGATTGGCCATCTTCGCAAGCGTTTTGGTCGGCGCCATGCCGACACAGACCGGAATGCCGGTATGCTGCCTGACCGTCCGGCGAATCAGCCTGCCGTACTCCGTCAGGTCAAAGCGAGCAAAGCCCGACATATCAAGAAAGGCCTCATCAATGGAGTAGACTTCAATTTCGGGAGCAAGCGCAGCAAGCGTCATCATCACCCGTGACGACATATCGCCGTAAAGGGGATAGTTCGAGGAGAAGACCGCAACCTCATGCGATTGCAGCAGCGCGCGGCACTTGAATTCCGGCGTGCCCATCTGGATGCCAAGCGCTTTGGCCTCTTCCGAGCGGGCGATAATGCAGCCGTCATTGTTCGAGAGCACAACGATCGGGCGCAGGCGCAGCGCGGGGTTGAACACCCGTTCACACGAGGCATAGAAGTTATTGCAGTCAACAAGGGCAAACATGGGGTCTCTCTCCAGCGGGCGGTTACCCCGGTTTGTGAATCACATAAGCAACGATGCCCCAAACCAGAAACTCATTGTCTTCAGTAATGCTGATCGGCTTGAATTCATCATTGGCTGGCATCAGGAAGACACCCTCTTCCCGCACAGCCAGACGCTTCACCGTAAACTCGCCGTCAAGAAAGCAAACCGCAATGGCGCCCTCTCTCGGCTCAAGAGCCTTGTCGATCACCAGCAAGTCACCATCCTGAATACCCGCATCAACCATGGAGTTACCCTTCACCCTCGCATAAAAAGTGGCAGCCGGATGCTTGATCAACTCCTTGTTCAGGTCAAGAGCCAGATCCAGATACTCCTCAGCAGGCGAGGGGAACCCCGCAGCAATAGCCGTGCCAGCAAGCGGCAGCTCAAGCAGTGTTGTCAAGTCCGGAGTAAAGAAATCCAGCACCGGTCCAGAATGCATTTTTGTGAGTCTCATCGTAGTTCGCAGGTTTTCATTACCGGAATATACATCCGCCATTCCATATCCCTCTTCGCCATTCTATATTACCGGTAGCGAGTGTGTTGAGCATGACTAATTGATAACGAAAAACGAAGGGAAAATATGTGCGGACGATTCGGGTTTTACGAACTGAAGTACTTCCTTGACCTCCTTCGCCAACTGGAGCTGCCGTTTGAAGAGAATCAGGACTACCCTCAGACGAATCGGTACAACATTCCACCGGAAACAGATATTCTCACCTTGCAGGCCAACCATGGCCCTTATAAGCTCACCTCGGCACGATGGGGGTTGATTCCCCATTGGTCCAAAGAACTTCCAAAAATCAGGCCAATAAACGCAAGGGCTGAATCATTGGTCACGAAACCCTAGCATTTGTTATCCTCCGGACAGAATTTGTCCCTTTATTTGCGCTTTATTCCACATAAAACCTGCAATAATTTTGCCTGTAACCTACGTTATTGCTTTTCTTTGATGTGAATAAATGATAAATATGATGCAGTGTATAATCTTGGCATCCCAATGAACTTGAGCTCTTCTCTTTCATTATGAAACGATTGGTTAGGATTCAACCGGGGAGTTTCCACCTATGAAGCTTGTTCAGAACAGTGGAACAGACCGGGTCATCGACTACCTTCGATCAAAACTCACCGCAGGTTGCCAGTTTGATATTGTTACATCCTCTTTTTCGCTGTTCGCCTTTTCCGGTATGCTTCAAGAAATGGCGGCACTTGTAACATGCCGTCTTCTTTTGCCGTCAACCATTACGGAACTTTC
>CAINOO010000066.1 GCA_903851535.1 uncultured Chlorobiaceae bacterium
GCGCGTTTGGCCAGCCTGGTATCAAGTTTGAGCTCGGCAGCCATGAGACCAGCAAGCATGGCAACCTCACGACTGTGCTGCAAAAGGTTCTGGCCGTAGACGGTATGGTATTTCATTTTTCCGATGAGGGCGATAATTTCGGCAGGCATATCGGAAATCTGCAGCGATGAGAGTGCCTCCTCTCCGGCACTGATGATGACATCGTCAATCTCTTTTTTCGCATCTTCGTAGGCCTTTTCAATCGCCACGGGATGAATGATACCATCAACCAGAAGTTTCTGGAGTGTCAGTTTGGCAAGCTCGCGGCGCAGGGGATCGAAGCAGGAGAGAATAACGACCTCCGGAGTATCATCGACAATGATATCGACTCCGGTTGCATTTTCAAAAGCCTTGATATTTCGTCCTTCGCGACCAATGATACGCCCCTTGAGTTCATCACTCTGGATGTGAACAACAGAAAGTGCATTTTCTGTCGCCTGCTCAAAAGAGATGCGCTGAATGGCAGTCAAAAGCGTTTTTTCGGCCAGGCGCCCTGCTTTCTGCTCAGCCTCTTCGTGAATCTGGTGAATGGTTTCCGTCGCTTCCTTCTTGGCCTCCGCAACCATGTTATCAATCAACATCTGGCGCGCCTCTTCGGCCTGAAGGTTGCTGATGCTTTCAAGTCGCTGATTCTGCTCGACAATAACCTTCTCAAGCTCCTGTGAACGCAGGGTAACGGAATCGGTGATCTGCTCAATCTCCTTGCGCTGATCCTGAAGTTTGCGCTCAAGATCCTTGACATCCTGACTCTGTTTTTTCAGTTGCGCCTCCTTCTGCTGTGTCTGCTTCTGCAACTGGGTGTATTTGTTGTTTTTGATCACAACCTCCTGATCAAACTCCCTGCGCTTCTTTTTCCACTCCTGGTTTACTTCACTGACCTTAAGTTCTTTATACTCGTTGGCCTCTTTCTGTGCCTCCTGTACAATCTGCACCGCACGCTCCTCGGCTTCAAGCACCTTGGTCGTTCCGATCCGTTCAAGAAAATAACGTCCAATAAAAAAACCTGCTGCAAAAAAAATAACTGACGCAAAAACAATTAAAAACAGGTTTATAACTATACCCATTAAGCTTCCTCCATTTTCATGCTCTCATACACAAGGATGAGGCACCGTTTTAAACAAAAAAACCGCACCACGACCAAGGCGTGTAAGATCCAAGAACCCGCGTTACACGGTGGGTACCTCCTTCAGATTTTTTGCTTCCAATGGAACAATGCTTCCATTGCTCCTGAAAAAAGCTGACCTCATAAAGGGCAGAAAATTCAGTAAGGCCTGCAATCAAAAAGAAGAGTTTGGCTCCCTGTTTTTTGATGTTAGTTCTTTTACTTACAATCACCCCAATCAATCGGTGCGGATATTTCTTCTGCCTCAATGTAACGGTTTATTGCAAATTTTGCCCTATAAAAACATTAAGCCGGGCAATGTTCTGCTTCAGCAACGCTATCTCCTCTTCAAGCTCGACCTTTTTTTCGGCAAACGAAATTGCTGCCAAAACCGCAAGCTTTACGGCTTCAAATGTCGGAGCCTTTTCGGCAAAAAGCCGCATCGCCCCATCAACATCACGAGCCGCCTTTTCGGTCAATTCGCGCCGTTCGACCCTTAAAGGATAGCTGTAACCATAAACATTTACATCAATTTTTTCCATCGTCGTACTACAAGGCCTGATTGTTTCTCAGTTCCATCTCTATTTTCTGCAAAATCAGAACAAGCTTCTGTTTCACCTGCACTTTTTCGGCATAGTCAAGCGCTCCGACAGGCGTGCCCGCTGCATCCACAGCGGTTGAACCGACACCTCCGGGCAACTTGTAATTCCTCAGAATATTTTGCAGACTTGAGAGTTCAGATCGCAATACATCATTCTCTTTCCGGCATTCAGTCAACCGGGCAACAAGGAGTTCAATATTTTGCTCAAGAAGGTTTATGTCACCCTTACTATTTTGCCCGTCAGAATTTTGCATAGAAAACAAAGAGAATCAGACTTGTCGAATTACCGCACCAAGCTTACTCCCGGCATTGCTGCCGACTTTCGAAAGAATATCGCTGATTCTTTCATCCTGCAATGTTCCCTTGTAATCAGCAATTTCAAGAGAGAGTGCTACGCTGCGCTCACCTCCATCCCCCTGGGGACGCTCAAAAAGATCAAAAACAGAGACACTCCTGATAAAAGGGTCACTTGAGCGCACAAGCCCAACAAGTGACTGAACCGAAACATCCGGCGGCAGAACAAGCGATATATCCCTCTGGACAACAGGAAATCTGGACGGCGGCTCATAGGTGACACCCGGATTGAAACAGCGTTCAAGAACTGCTGCATCAATTTCAGCCATATAAACATCCTGCCAGATATCAAATTTACCCAAGAGGTCTGAACCAAGTTGCTCAACAACGCCAAGCCTGTACAAGCAACTTTTTCCCTTTACTGTCAACGCTACATCAATGCTGACAGAGAACCCATTATAAATATTCACCGCTGATTTATCAAGCAAATTCAGCTTCTCCAGAAGCATCTCAACGGCACCCACAAGATCGTAAAAATCGACCTTGTCTGTCGATTGGTTCCAGATTCTCGGAAAACGACTTCCCGTCATGGCAAGAACAAGAGATTCCTGCTCACGGTACGCATCAAGTAACGACTCACCGGCCTGCTCGCCATCGGGAAGAGCCTGAAATCCCCTCGCAACCTCAAAGAGCCGTAAATCCTTGCTGCCATGCCTGATATTGTGGCTGATCACCTTGAGAAATCCGGGTACCAGCCCTGGCCGAAGCACCTCAAGACCTTCACTGATTGGATTGAGGACTCCAACAAGCCTGTCGCTGAACAAGGCTGCCTCCTCTCTTTTTATGAGCGGATTGGTCAGAATTTCGCGGAAATTCAGGCCAACCATCAGTGAGCGGAGAAAATCGGGAAAAAATTCCGGAACGTTGCGGGATTGCGGATAGATGGTCGCCATTTGGGCTGACGGCTGGATATTATCGTAACCATACAGGCGGGCAATCTCCTCGACAAGATCAATCTCCCCTGAAACATCGACCCTGAAGGAGGGCACCGTAACGGTCATCGACTCATCATTAATGCCGTCATGAGAAAACCCTATCCCTTCGAGCATCGCAACCATTTCTGAAGGGGCTATCGAACTGCCAAGCAGGGAATTAACCCGCGCTGGCCTCAATGGAACCTGACGCAACTCTTGCGCTGCAGCGCCCGACTCCTGCGCATCGTCAATATGTCCACCTGCAAGTTCCAGAATCAGTGCCACGGCACACTCTGCCGCCCTTTTGACATTGTTCGGGTCTATACCCCGCTCAAAACGGTATGAGGAATCCGAGGAAAGCCCCAGATCTTTTGCTGCCCTTCTGACAACCGAGGGATTAAAATATGCCGATTCAAGCAGGATATCAGTTGTTGTTTCACTAACCGCTGAATTCAATCCGCCCATTATCCCAGCAATTGCGGCAACTTTTCCATCTCCGTCGCAAATTGCCGTCATCCCGGGAGAGAGCGC
The DNA here is from genome assembly GCA_903851535.1 of uncultured Chlorobiaceae bacterium. Classification (GTDB taxonomy): domain Bacteria; phylum Bacteroidota; class Chlorobiia; order Chlorobiales; family Chlorobiaceae; genus Chlorobium. Next base: position 3,542 of record CAINOO010000066.1, read on the forward strand.
ATACACCAGAGAGTTCAAGGCAATAAAATCGGCCTGACGATCATTTCTGACCACAACCCGCTCACCGGCAAGCTTGCCAAGATCAAAGGCATGAAGCGGCTGACCAAGCGCGTGAAGAATATAGTTGGTAATGTCAACAATATTGTTCTTCGGCCTCAAGCCGATACTTTCGAGCTTCTTGCGAAGCCATGCGGGAGATTCGGTAACGTTTATGCCCCTGATGACCACGCCGGTATAATAAGGGCAGGCTACGGGATCCAGAACGTCAACCAGTGTGCCGGTTGTTGAAAAAGCCACAGCTCTCCGCTCGGGATAGTGCAGCTCGCCGCCTTCTGCAAGTTCTCTTGCAACACCAAGATGGGAGAGAACATCAGGACGGTTTGGAGTGACGGCAATATCAAGCACCACATCACCATCCAGATAACGGGCGACCGGATCGCCGAGCTTGCAGGACGCATCAAGCTCCATGACGCCGGAATGGTCATCAGAAAGACCAAGCTCATCAGCAGCGCAAATCATGCCAAAAGAGCGCTCACCACGTATTTTTGAAGCTTTGATGGTAATGGTTTGACCATCGGAAGAGGTAAGCTTCGCTTTTTCGGTTGCAACGGGGACAACCATCCCTGCTTTCACATTAGGCGCGCCGCACACAATCTGAAGGGGCTCTTCACGACCAACGGCAACCCGGCAAATCGTCAATCGCTCAGCATTGGGATGAGCCACAACCTCCTCGATTCGCCCGACAACAACAAGATCGTCAGGAAGAGAGGCTTCCTGAACCTCCTCCACTTCAAAACCAAGAAAAGTGAGTTTTTCAACAAGCGAAAACGTATTGGAAGAGAAGGAGGGAAGAAAATCTTTGAGCCAACTGACAGATATTTTCATAAGGAGAAGGAAATCTGCATTGATGAATTAAAAAAAGCCCTGTACCGGCAATGAACAGAGCTTTGAAGTGTGACCCCAACGGGATTCGAACCCGTGCTACCACCTTGAAAGGGTGATGACCTAACCACTAGTCGATGGGGCCTTATATGGGTGAATGAGGGGACTCGAACCCCCGGCCTCCAGGGCCACAACCTGGCGCTCTAACC
>CAINOO010000067.1 GCA_903851535.1 uncultured Chlorobiaceae bacterium
TGCCGATTTTTCCCGTATTCCTGGTCGTACAGGCAAGGAACGGGCACTGTACATTCTGCAGAAAACAGGTGTAGCCAGCGTTCCTGGCGGTGCTTTTTATCATGACAAAAGGGTAGAGAAGATGGTTCGATTTTGCTTTGCCAGGGAGGATGCCGTGCTTGACGAAGCCATTCGCCGACTTCAGCTTCTTGCCTGAATTTTTAACATAAATCGGAGGGATATGTATGCTCAAAAAAGGGTTGATCAGGGTGGTCGGATTTGTTGTACTGCTGTTTTCCCTGGCTGGCTGCCTGGAGATCAGTACGGTCGTCAGCGTCAAACCGGACGGATCGGGAACAGTTTCCGAGCAGATGTTGATGAGCAAGAGCTCTTTCGGTGAGATGGTTCTTGCTGATGGGGAGAAAAAAGGGCAGTCTGGCCAGCTTCCTGGTAAAGAGGCATTTGAAAAGAAGTCGCTGGGGATGGGTGACGGGGTGCGTTTTGTTTCGGTTCGTCCGGTTGTAACGAAAACGCAGGCAGGATACGAGGCGCTCTACTCATTCAGGGATATCAATCTGTTGCGGGTTAACGGTGCTCCTGATAACGGTGTTTCAGCCGATTCAACTTCCGGCGAGCAATCCCCGAAAAAGAAAGTGCAATATGTCCGGTTCTCCCTGAAAGAGGGTTCTCCATCGAGGCTTGTTATTGTGATGGATCAGGAAAAAAAGGCTTCATTATCGGCCTCTCCTGATGCGGGAAAGCCTCAGCAAAATGCTGAGCAACTGAAAATGGCAACAAGTATCATGAAGCAGTTTTTCAAGGGGATGAGGGTGTTTATGGCCGTAGATGTCAATGGATCGATACTCAGTACCAATGCGACGTATCGAAAAGAGAAGAGAATCACGTTGATGGATGTAAATTTCGACAAGTTGTTGGCCAATCCGAAACAGTTCGCATCATTTGCTGTTCTTGGCCCTGACCCCTCTTCAGAAGAGATGCAGAAAATTCTGAAAAAAATTCCGGGAATCAAACTGGAAACCAAAAAGGAGGTTGAGGTCAGTTTTCAGTAGCAGGACAAGGGGGGGAATCTATTGTATTAAAAAAACTGAAACCGAAAGCTATAAGCCGAATTCTGTGCCTTACCCGGGTAAAGCCCGGGTAAAGTTGCAGCCATTTATCTGATGCGGCTTACCCGAGAACTCTTCTTTCGAAATTGAACGGGCCGCTCTTTATCCCCTGGGGGGGAAAAGTTCTCTTATTTAGCCTTGCTTCGGGGAGGTTTGCCAAGCACATTCCATTACTGCAATGTCTGGTGGTCTCTTGCACCCCCGTTTCACCCTTACTCCGGCCGTCCGGAGCGGTCTCTTTTCTGTTGCACTCTCTGTGACAAACGGCTTGCGCCGTCATCCCCGGGCTTGAGCCTTGCGACTCTCGACCGGCACCCTGCCCTGTGAAGTTCGGACTTTCCTCCATACTCCCTTGCGGTTGTACGGCGACTGCACACTTGCGGTTTCAGTTTTACAAAGAACGATAATGAACGAGAGAGTGCCGCTGTTACGGAACGGGCATTTTCTTTTTAATCTTTGGCCTCGTCAAACAGTCTTTCGTGAACCACGATGCGTCCGCATGATTCACAAAGATAGAAACCACCCTGAACAATAAGGGTGTGACGATTGGTCGGAACCCTCGTATTGCAGCCCGAACAGGCGTTGCGGTTCAGCTTTACAACGGCATTATTCAAGATGCCGCTTCTGAGATGGTCATACTTGTCGATCAGTCTTTTTGCTTCAGTGGTAATGAGCAAGCGCTGTGCCTTCACCTTTTTTTTCAGCGAGTTGACATCTTCGGCTGTTTCAATAACAATGCTGTCGAGCTCCTCTTTTTTCTGGACAATCTGTTTTTTCAGATCCTCAAGCTGCTGATGCAGGACATCGTCGGGCATCATCTCTTCTGTAATTTCATCATAGCGATTCTCGGCGATGAGCAGGCGTCCTTTTTTCTGGATCTCCTGTGATCGCTGTATGGTATGAACAATATCCTGAAGCTGTATTTCGGCTTGAGCAATCTCTTTTTCTTCGTATTCTATCTGCTTTGAGAGTGCGTCATATTCCTTGTTGTTGCGGGCAAGCGTCTGTTTTTCCTTGAAGTTCAGAATCTTGTTTTTGCACTCATTGATTGTTTCATGCAAATGTAAGCGCGTCTTGAGATGATCATCAGCGATCTTTTTTCGTGATTCGAGCTGGCGATTGGTAAATACCAGGTCTTCATTAAGGGCATCAATTTCCTCTGGCAGCCCTTTTTGAAGGCTGACGATGCTTTCTATCTGATTGTCAAGGTGCTGAAGCCTGACAAGCAGGTTTATTTTTGTATGATCCACTACTCCTGATATTTTGGATTATTAAAATCAATAAAAAAAGCACCCTCTCAAGAAAAGGTGCATACCTGCGCGTTGTATTGTGAAAAACCTGGTCCGAGATGAATCGACTGCTGCTATGTTGTTGAGCGTATTCACGTCTATATCGCCTGGGAAGATTGTTTGTGCCCGAAAGGAGACTCGAACTCCTACACCTTGCGGCGCGCGTCCCTGAAACGCGTGCGTCTACCAATTCCGCCATTCGGGCATTTCGTCATGCTCAGACCAGTACCAAAAAAACTCTTACTTGATCTCCTTGTGCAGGGTATGGCGCTGCATGTTGGGATTATACTTCTTCAAGATAAGACGTTCTGTGGTATTTTTCTTGTTTTTTGTTGTGGTATATCTGGAAACTGTTTTTCCCTCTTTTTTTGCTTCAGTGCATTCAAGGGTGATAACGATTCTGTTTTCTTTGCCTTTTGCCATGGTAACCTCAATCAGGTGTGTAATTGTAAATAGACCACAATATAAGGCCTGAAAGGTGATTTTGCAAGTTATGGGTTTTTTCTTTCTGTGATAACGGGAGAAAAGCTATTTTCAGGCTCTTTATAACCCTTTTAACAGGTAACCGCAATCGTGCTTGACCGTAACTTTTTTCATTATAACGCTGCAACGCTCCATTGCGATGAAGTCAGCCTTGAGGAGCTTGCGGCCACTTTTGGAACTCCTCTTTTTGTGACTTCCCGGGGAAGTCTTACTGAAAGTTATCAGACATTTGAGCATGCGTTCAAAGAGCTGCCCCATTTTACCTGCTATTCAGTCAAGGCCAATTTTAATCTTGCCGTAATCCGTACTCTGGCTGAACTTGGTTGCGGCTGCGATGTTAATTCCGGTGGAGAACTCTATCGGGCATTGCAGGCTGGTGTCGCGGCGGAAAAAATCATTTTTGCCGGTGTCGGCAAGAGAGCAGACGAGATTGTTTATGCCCTGCAGAGCGGCGTACTGATGCTGAAAGCTGAATCGGTTTCGGAACTTCTGGCTATCGACAGGATCGCCGGAGAACTTGGAAAAAGAGCCGCGATTGCCATAAGGATTAATCCAAATGTGACGGCTGAAACTCATCCCTATATCACGACGGGCGACAGCAAGGAAAAATTTGGTATTGACGAAGCGGAGCTTCGTGATGTATTTTCGCTTCTTTCCCGCTTGCCGAATCTCAAGCTTGTCGGGCTCGACATGCATATCGGGTCACAGATTTTTGATCCCCAATATTATGTGGCTGCCACCGAGAAGCTGCTCGCCATTTTCAAGGCTTCACGGGAGAGCGGCTTTCCCATTGAGTTTCTTGATATCGGTGGTGGTTTTCCGGTAACCTACGATCCACTGAAACCGGCCACACCGATTGAACAGTTTGCCGAAAAGCTTGTTCCGATGCTCCAGCCTCTTGGCGTCACGGTGATTTTTGAGCCAGGGCGTTATCTGGTTGCCAATGCCTCGGTACTGCTGACCAGAATTCTCTACAAAAAGAGTAATCATACCGGCAAGCAGTTTTTTGTGGTCGATGCGGGTATGACGGAGCTGATTCGTCCGGCACTCTATCACTCGCATCATGAGGTTCAGTCGGTAACTTTTCATGAGAAAACGATTGTTGCCGATGTTGTTGGTCCAATTTGTGAGTCGAGTGATTTTTTTGCCCGTCAGAGAGCCATTGGTGCTGCAGAAGAGGGTGAGCTGCTTGCGGTGATGTCTTCGGGAGCTTACGGTGCCGTCATGGGCAGTAATTACAACGGCAGGCTCCGACCCGCAGAGGTCATGGTGAACGGAAGCGAGGTCAAGCTTGTTCGCAAGCGAGAAACACTGGAACAGCTTGTACAGAATGAGCTTCCCTGAAGAAATGAACGCAGCGCGGTTTAGCGGGGCTACTGGTGGATGTTGTTGAAGATTTTAAGGGTTGCATCGGCCATGTTCAGGGTATAGAAGTGGATGCCCCTGATATGATGGTCGATGAGATCCTGTACCTGTGCGGTGGCCCATTCGATACCGATTGAGGCTACGTCGGTGTCGTTTTTTGCATTGAGGATTTTTTTCTGGAGAGTGGCGGGAATCCTTGCACCAAGCGCCAGTTCCGACATCCTGATCATCCCTTTTTGTGTGCTGATGGGCATGATCCCCGGAATGATGGGCACGGTAATGCCACCAAGGGCGCAGCGCTCAACGAAATCGAAGTAATCGCGGTTATCAAAAAAAAGCTGTGTAACGATATAGTCCGCTCCGGCATCGATCTTTTCTTTCAGATAGTCGATCTCTTTGAGTCGGTTTGGTGTTTCAGGGTGTCCTTCAGGAAAACCGGCAACGCCAATACCGAAATCGGGGTACTCTTTTTTGATGAAGCGAACCAGGTCGATGGCGTAGGGAAAATCCTTGGTGGCCTCGGCCATTGATGCAATTCCGGCTGGTTTGTCGCCTCTGAGGGCAAGCACATTGTTGATGCCGTGCTCCCGGTAGTTCTGCAAGATCGCTCCGGTCTCTTCCTTGTCGGAGCAGATGCAGGTGAGGTGCGATACGACGGTCAGGCCGGTCTCTTTCTGTATTTTCGTTACCAGACTGTGGGTTCTTGAACGGGTCGATCCTCCAGCTCCGTAGGTAACGCTAACATAAGATGGGTTGAGCGGCGAGAGTGCTGCAATGGTTTCAAACAGTGTTTCCCACTCCTCATCTTTTTTTGGAGGGAAGAACTCAAAACTGAAGACAGGTTTGGTGGCAGAGTCGAGTATTTCTTTGACAAGCATGCAGAGAGTGAGGTTTAGAGGCTTGAGTAAAAGAAAGAATATACAAAAACAAAGAGTTGCCTAACGTAAAAAAAATAAAGGATCTGCGGCACTCCGTCCACGTTTCACCCGCTCCATACCCGGCGGTACGGTTGCTTTGTTTTGTTATTCCCGGGATTCTTGCAGGGGTAAACCTTTCTTTTTCGGTTGAAGGTTGGTTGTTGCTCTCTGCCATCTCCCTGGTCGCCCTTTCAGCAGGAATGCTGTATGAAAAGGTGCGCAGTAAAGCTCCATTCCCGCTCTTTTTCACGGTTATCAGTTATGCGCTTTTTGTTTTTTTCTCCTTTGCCGCTTACAGTGACTACCAGCTCAATTATGCGCCTCGTGACGGGCTTGTGCGTTTCAGCGGAAAAAATGTGCTGCTTTACGGTCGTATTGCCGATCGGCCAAATTTCTCCAAAACAGGAGTTGGCTGGATTATGGAGGTTGAAGAGCTGTTTGAAAACGGTCGTACCTTCAAACTTCATGACCGGGCAAAGATTTTTATGCGAAGTACCGGTTCGCCGGATATCAAAATTGCCTACGGTGAGATGGTTCGGGTGAAGGGGAAGCTCGACCTTGTGGCGGAAGCGTCCAACCGGGGCGAATTCGATCCTCGCAAAGCGGCACGCATGAAGCAGCTTCTGGTGCAGCTCTATTGTGCGGGGCCTTGGCAGGTGCAGCATGAAGGGGAGGTGAGGCTCAATGTTTTTGAGCGCTTTATTGTGCAGCCGGTCTACGATTATATCAGCAGGAGCCTTGGAGAACTTTTACCGCCGGGAGAGGAGCGCAAGCTCTCTGCCGGGGTGCTGACGGGCGAGAGGGAGAGCATGTCGGAGGAGGTTTTCGAGGCCTTCAAGATTACCGGCACGGCCCATATTCTTGCTGTTTCGGGGCTCAATGTTGGTCTGCTTGCCCTTGTCATTCAAATCTGTCTGCAGCGATTCAAGGTAACAACTGCGGGGCGTTGGCTCTCCTTTGCGCTCTTCTGTTTCATTCTGCTTGTTTACTGTTATGTGACCGGCAACTCTCCTTCGGTCAAGCGTGCCGCCTTCATGTCTCTGGTCTTTATTGGCGGAGAGACGCTTGGCCGAAAAAGCTATCCCGTCAACTCACTGGCCCTTGCGGACTTTCTGATTCTCCTTTTTGACCCCTTCGACCTCCTCAATCCGGGATTTTTAATGACCAATGGTGCTGTTCTGGCCATCCTTCTCGTTTATCCACGCTTTGTCGATTCGTCTCCGTCGCCAAAAGGGGGAGGGCTTTTGCGGAGCACCGCTCGCTTCCTGCTCAGTGGCATCATGATCACCATAGCTTCCATTATCGGAGTGTCGCCCGTTATTGCCTACTATTTTGGCACCTTCTCGGTCATCAGTATTTTGGCCAATATACCTGTGGTACTCTTTTCCACCCTCCTGATGTATGCCCTTGTGCCGATGCTGCTGCTCAACCTTGTGTCGGGCTATGCGGCCTCTTTTTTTGCGGCAACCTCTTTTTTTCTCGCCGAGCTTACCCTCCGCTCGGCCCTCTGGTTCAGCCAGCTTCCCTTTGCCTCCATAACCCTGAGGCCTGACGGAACGGAAGTCTGGCTCTACTATGCGCTCCTTGCAGCCCTGCTCTTTTTCGGCTATCGGAAAGCGTGGGGCAAGGTTGCCGTGTCGCTCCTGCTTGGTCTCAACCTGCTCTTCTGGTACTCTTTTGTGCTGCATCCCCGACCTCTTTCGCCCGATATGGTGACGGTCAATCTTGGCAGGAACCTTGCCACACTCTTCTCCTCGGGCAGCGAAACGGTGCAGATTGATGCAGGCAGGGCCGTGCGTGACCAGAAGCGCATTGCGCAGCAGTTCGACGAGTATGGCGTGCCTGCACCACAAGCGGTCATACAGTTTTATACGCCTGATTCCCTCATCGCAAAAGTGCCAGCCCGCCATCATCTGCTGCAAGAGAGCACAAAACTTGTACTGCCCTCTCTGGTTATTGTTCGTCCGGAAGAGAAGGTACTCAAGCTCTGGAGCCGCAAGCGCTCGCTGCTCATCGTGTCGGGCACCAGCCGCCTGAAAGAGGAGGAGTTATACAAGGCTGATATCGCCCTCCTCTGGGTCTACCGCTTTGGCGCGAAACAGCAGCAGCAGATAACCTCGTGGCTCAACTACGCCCGCCCGAAACGCTGCATCCTTGTTCCCGGCTCTTTTCTTCCCCGGGCCCATTTGGCTGTGATGCAGCGCTTTGCTGCCGCCCGCCCCGGAGTCGAAGTGCGAAGCAAAAGATGTCAGGTTGTGGTGCACTGAAGGCATTCATGCTCCTGCACCCAGGAAATAATCGGGCAGTCAGGCTTCATAATTTCAAATATGTTACTTATATTTCTGCGCATCTCTACCGTGTTTGTTTGCTGTATCCTGCTTTTTTTCGATAGGTGATCCATTCAAGAACGGTAATGGGTGATGAAGATGTCAGCACAACCTCAACGTCTACCCTTGATGCCAACAATGCTCTTTCGTGGCTCAAGCAGGGAGTACGGAGTTTTTCCTTGTTTGCGTTCGTGCCGCCGGACAGATAATTTGCCAAATCAACCTTTAACTTGAGCTATTATGGGGTATACACGTATTGGCGATGTCGATATCGCCAGCATTGTTTCGCAAAAAACGTACACTCCTTCGCCAACGGCGTGGGAAGATCAGGTCTTTTATTTTCTGCTGGTCGATCGTTTTTCTGATGGACAGGAGAGTGGTTATCGTGACAACAGTGGTGCCGTTGTCAGTGGTAATGGTACGCCACTTTTTTCATTGGAACATGCCGGCAATCTCTCCCGGGAGATCTGGTCTGCCAACGGGCAGGGCTGGAAGGGCGGCAATCTTGAGGGGTTGACCGCCAAACTCGGTTATTTGAAACGCATGGGAATTACGGCGTTGTGGGTCAGTCCGGTTTTCAGGCAGGTTGCCTTTGCCGAAACCTATCATGGCTATGGTATTCAGAATTTTTTGTCGATTGATCCGCATTTCGGTACTGAGCAGGATCTTGTGGAACTGGTAAAAACAGCCCATGCGATGGGGATCTCTGTTGTGCTTGATATTATTCTCAATCACACCGGGAATGTTTTTTCGTACAATCCGGATCGATACCATACGACAAGCCCGGACGGGTTTGTGTACAATGATCCGCGCTGGGATGGAAAGCGCTATGAGGTTGCGGGTTTCAATGATGCTTTCGGGAGGCCGACCATTCCGTTCTGTTCCGGGGCCACCCATAATCTGCAAGAGGCGGTATTTCCCATCGAGTTGCAGGATCCGGAAACATTTACCTGCAAGGGGCGAATCGACAGTTGGGATTATGATCCGGAATTTCGGGAGGGTGATTTTTGTGATTTAAAGGATGTGCATCACGGTTCTGGTTCTGGTGATGACTACCATCCCTCCAACGCGCTGAAGGTGCTGACCGAGGTGTACAAATACTGGATTGCCCTGACGGATGTTGATGGATTCAGAATTGACACGGTCAAGCACATGGATGTTGGCGCTACCCGTTATTTTGCCTCGGCAATGCATGAATTTGCCCAGACTCTTGGCAAGGAGAGATTTTTCCTGATTGGAGAGATTACGGGAGGCAGAACCCGTGCCTTTGATACGCTTGAAACAACAGGGCTTGATGCGGCACTCGGTATTGATGAAATCCCCGACAAACTGGAATATCTTGTCAAGGGATATCGGAATCCGTCGGATTATTTCGATCTGTTTCGCAACTCCATGCTTCTTGGCAAGGAGTCACACACCTGGTTCCGTGACAAGGTGGTTACGGTTTTTGATGATCACGATCAGGTGCGCAAGGGGAGGTTGAAGGCCCGTTTTTGTGCAAGGGAAGAGGGGTGGATGGTCATCCTGAATGCGCTTGCCCTCAATGTGTTGACACTCGGCATTCCCTGTGTCTATTATGGTTCGGAACAGTTTTTCAATGGTCATGCCACCGAAGAGCGCGATGGGAACGATCTTTTTTTGCGTGAGGCGATGTTTGGAGGCGGGTATGGTGCACTGGAAAGTTCGGGGTACCATTTTTTTAATGAAAGCTCGACTGTTTACGTTGAATTTGCAAAAATTCTCAAAATCCGCAAGGCGGAACTTGCGTTGCGTCGGGGACGTCAGTATCTGCGTGAAATTTCTGGCGACGGTATTCATTTCGGGCTTCCGAAAATGTCGGGTACAGAAATCCGTTCGGTGGTGCCGTGGTCTCGTATCCTTGACAGAGAGGAAATTGTTGTGGCCATCAATACCAATTACCATGAACCACTCACTGTTTGGGTAACGATTGATGATGATCTCCATCATGCCGGGAGCACCTTTTCTTGTATCTATTCGACCTGTGCCGGGCAGATTGGTTCGCAGGCTATCGTTGTGGCCCGTAACGGCAAGGCGATAGAGATAACGGTGCCTGCCGCCGGGTGTGTGCTCTACAAGGCAGGGTAATGGCTTCAATCAATGTCAGGTTTCCGGTTTTTTTGTACGAGTTTATTTAAGGCTGTCGATGATTTTTGTGATATCCGGCGAAATTCCGGCAGGGTTGATTTTGCTGATGACCTGGGCAAGGGTGTAGATTTTTCCTTCGAGCGGCAGGAATTTGTTGATGACAACGACGTTGTTCTCTTTGAGGCGGCACTCTCCACCGAGAAAGTTTCCTTTTTCGTACCGTAGGCGGTAACCGAGCTCTTTTATGGCGGTTTCGAGCAGGGTAAGCTGTGCTGTTTTTTTCATGGAGCGCTCTTTTTTTGCCGGGAAGCTTCCGGCTTGTCTTCGCTTGTCATGCCTGTCCTCTCATTCTGGGGTCAAGGGCATCGCGGACGCCGTCACCGATCAGGTTGAAGCAGACCACGGTGGTGAGGATGGCAATGCCGGGGAACGTTGAGATCCACCAGTAGTTCAGCAGGCTGTCGCGTCCTTCATTGATGATGTTTCCCCAGCTTGGGGTTGGCGGCTGAACGCCGAGGCCGAGAAAGGAGAGTCCAGCTTCGGTCAAGATAATGCTTCCAATTCGGAGCGTTGCGGCGATGATGACCGGGGTGAGGGTATTGGGTGCAAGGTGGCGGAAGATGATTCTCATGCTCGAAAGACCGAGTGATTTGGCCGCAAGAATAAACTCTTGTTCCTTGAGTGAGAGCACCTGGCTTCTCACAATTCGGGCAACTCCCATCCATCCGGTAAAGGAGAGGGTGATGACAATAAGGTAGATGGAGTTGCCAAAGGTGGCAATGATGATAAGGATGAGAAAGAGTGCGGGAAAGGCGATAAGGATATCAACAATCCGCATCATGAGCGCGTCGATCCAGCCCCCGAAATAGCCGGATGTGACCCCGATCACGGTGCCGAGCGTGACGGAGATCAAAACAACAAGAAATCCTATGGAGAGTGAAATTTTTGAGCCGTAGATGACCCGGCTGAGGATGTCGCGTCCGTATTGGTCAGTTCCGAGGATGAAGGTTCGTTTAACGGCAATGGTGTTGTTTTTGCCACTCACAAGCTCTCCGAGGGCGATGGTTTTGGTGCGCATACCCTGACGGTAGATGACCCGGTCGCCTTCAACCCGGTATTCATCAACAAAGCGGATGGCGTTTGGTTCGTTGCGTGTTTTCAGAAGCTGAAAATCGCTGATGAGGCTGTTTGCCAGATTGATGGTAGTTCCGTGGCCTTCCTGCAGGGGTATGACAAGATTTTTCGGTTGTCGGAGTACCAGTGCCTCAAGACGCGAGAGGGGAGGCTGATAGGCTGTGACCAGAAAGTCTTGCTGATCATAGGGGCTGAAAGGGGCGATAAAGGGTGCAAGAAATGCTGCGGAATAGAGAACAAAGACAATGGCTGATGCGTAGAGCGCTATGGTGTGGCGCATGAAAGCCCTGAGGCTTATTTTGCCGAGGCTCAGGGTATCGGCTGCATTTTTTTGCTGTTCCGCATTTTTTTTACGACTGGATTTCCAGGCAATGAGGGCAAGAATGCATGGTATGGCAACAAGATAGAGCGCTGCAATCCAGAATTCAAGGATCTCCACGGTAAAGATCTCCCGAAAGGTTTCGGGTCCCGAAATAAAGAGCGCTATTGCCGTAAAGAGCGAGCGAAAACTGATGAGCACAAGATCGGCCTGGATGAAGAGGATCAGCAGAAAA
>CAINOO010000068.1 GCA_903851535.1 uncultured Chlorobiaceae bacterium
ACCGGAAATTATGCCCAGGGCTATTTTGTCTACGACTCCAAAAAGTCAGGCTCAATCACAACCTCGCACCTGCGCTTCGGACCCAATGAGATTCGTTCAACCTATCTGATCACGGAGGCACAGTTTATCGGCTGCCACCACTGGATTTTCCTTGAGATACTCGACCTTGTCAAAAATCTCAAGCAAGAGGGTACCCTGCTGCTGAACACGCACTACTCTTCGGAAGAGGTCTGGAAAAAACTGCCGAAAATTGTGCAGGAACGCCTGATCAGCAAAAAAGCAAAACTGTTTACTATCGATGCCTACAAGGTTGCCCAGGCAAGCGGTATGGGTCAGCGCATCAACACCATCATGCAGGCATGCTTCTTTGCCATCTCCGGTGTCCTCCCCCGTGAAGAGGCAATTGAGCAAATCAAAAATTCTATCCGGGTTACCTACGGGAAAAAAGGTGATGATGTCGTCAAGCAGAACATACAAGCTGTCGATGATACCCTCTCCAACCTCCATCAGGTCACGATAGGATCAGTTGCCAGCAGTAAAACGGGGCTGCGTCAGCCTATTGTTGGTGAAGCGCCCGATTTTGTCTGCAACGTCCTGGCAAAAATCATTACCGGTGAGGGTGACGACATTGCGGTCAGTGAACTGCCTGCTGATGGTACCTATCCGACCGGAACCTCACAATTTGAAAAGCGCAACCTTGCCGATGAAATTCCGGTCTGGGAGCCTGCTCTCTGTATCCAGTGCGCCAAGTGTGCCATTGTATGCCCCCACGCAGTCATCCGGGCAAAGGTCTATGATCCGAAATATCTGGAAAACGCGCCTCGCACCTTTAAATCTGCTGAAGCCAAGGGTGCAAACTGGGAGGGGATGAAGTATACCATCCAGATCGCACCTGAAGACTGTACGGGATGTGAAATCTGCGCCCATGTCTGTCCGGGAAGGGATAAAAACAATCCTGGAAGAAAAGCACTGAACATGCACGCCCAACAGCCCATTCGTGACACGGAAGTTGACAACTGGAACTATTACCTCAATATTCCGGAATACGACAGAAACAAAATCAACATAAAACTGATCAAGGAGCAGCAGCTTCAAGAGCCTCTTTTCGAGTTTTCCGGCGCATGCTCGGGTTGCGGAGAGACTCCCTATATCAAACTCATGACCCAGCTCTTTGGTGATCGGCTTGTCATCGGTAATGCTACAGGATGTTCGTCCATTTATGGAGGCAACCTGCCAACAACGCCCTATACCACCAATGCTGACGGTCGCGGCCCGACATGGTCGAACTCGCTTTTTGAAGATACCGCTGAGTTCTCGCTCGGCTTCCGCATATCAATCAACAAACAGCGGGAGTATGCTCAGGAACTCCTGGTGAGAGTGGCTTCTGAAATCGGCGAAACGCTGACCAAAGAGATACTTGAGGCCACAGAGATGAATGAACCGGAAATTTTTGAACAGAGAAAACGGGTTGCCATTCTGAAGGAGAAGCTCTCTGTTATGAATTCGTCTGATGCCAAAAATCTGCTTTCGGTAGCCGACATGCTTGTCAAAAAGAGTGTATGGGCTGTCGGTGGTGACGGATGGGCTTATGACATCGGCTATGGCGGCGTTGACCACGTAACAGCCGGAGACAAAAATATCAACCTTCTGGTACTCGATACCGAAGTCTATTCCAACACAGGAGGACAGGCATCGAAAGCAACGCCCAAGGCTGCTGTGGCGAAATTTGCCTCAGCCGGTAGAACCGTGACGAAAAAAGATCTTGGTCTGATTTCAATGAGTTACGGGAATGCATACGTCGCTTCGGTTGCCTTTGGAGCACGCGATGAGCAGACACTGAAAGCATTCCTCGAAGCAGAGGCTTATAATGGGCCATCGATCATCATAGCCTATTCACACTGTATTGCCCACGGCATCAACATGTCGACTGCACTTGAGAATCAAAAGGCAGCAGTTGATTCCGGCCACTGGATACTTTACCGTTATAATCCTGACCGCTTGCTGGAAGGAAAGAATCCGCTTGTGCTTGATTCGAAAAAGCCTAAAATACCGGTTGCCCAGTTCCTCGATATGGAAAACCGCTTCAGGATGCTCAAGAAGAGCCATCCTGAACATGCAAAAGAGTATTACGCCGCAATCCAGAAAGAGGTCGATGCGCGGTGGGCCCATTACGAATACCTTGCAGCACGCAGCTTCGATGAGATCAAATAAGAAGGCAATGAAACAAAAGAAAACGGCGGAGAACCCGCCGTTTTTTTTTGCTGCCCGCACCACATCGCGCTGAAGCACTCCAAAAAAGCTACGGCGTCACCCTCAGCTTTCTGGCTTTTTCCCTTATTTCAAGTGCCTTCTCCATGTTTCCGAGCTGCTCGTACACCTTGCCCAGATGATCGGCTATTTCTGCTTCCCGGGGGTCCAGCTCCGCAGCTTTTTCAAGAACCTTCCTTGCCTCTTCATACTCGCCCATCCTGAACAACACCCAGCCAAGTGTATCAAGATAGCCGGCATTCGACGGTTCCCTTGCCAGCACCCTTAAGGCAAGCTCCCTGGCCCGGGGAAGCTCTTTTCCCTCAACAGCAAGCAGGTATGCAAGATTATTCATCATAAGGATATTGTCGGGCTCAAGACCAAGAATGGTTTCATAGAGATGGATACTTTTGCCACGAAAACCAAGTGTATCATAACATAAAGCAAGAGTACTGCATGCTTGCAGATAGAGGTTTTTCTCCTTTTGAGCCTTTTTTGACTGCACCACCTCTTCAAGCAGCAATGCCGCCCTTTTGAGCTCTCCTGTCTGAAAAAAGAGTCCCCCTTCGAGAACCTTAAGCCTGATGCTCCTGGCAGGAAAAAGTCTTTTAGCCTTTTGAATCGCCTGGGCAGCCTGCTTGAACTCTTTCTTTATGAGAGAGGCTGTAACATACTCCTCCCAGATTTCAATACTGTATGGATCCAGAAGCAGAGCCTTCCTGAAATCGATCAACGCCGCGGCTACATCCTGCTTCTGCATGTGGGCGATGCCTCGAAGCGCATAAAGCTGCCCATTACCGGGATGCCGACGAATAATTTCTCCGATCATGACTATTGCCGGGTCCAGAAAAGAGTTCTCCCGTGATGCACGCACAAGAAAAAGCTTCGCAAGATCTATCTGGTGAGGAAGAGTTACCTGATTGAGATTGAAAAAACGGTTGAGATCGTCAAGAAAAGCCGCATAGTTTCCAGACTGAACAGAGACCTCAAACAGGGCCAGCCAGGCAGGAACAGAGCCCTGGTTCTCCCTGAGAAGTTCCTTAAAGGTCTTTGCGGCAAGTGCATATTGCTGATTCTGCAAATAGAGTTCTCCAAGAGTAAGGCGCAACTGCTCTTTTCCATCGCCCTGCTCAATGAGTTTGGTCAACGTACCGATCGCATCCTGATAATGGTTGAGCTTTATCTCGATAAGCAGCTTCTGTACCAGAGTTGTCTCGTTTTTTGGATCAAGTGTTAACATTTCCTGAAAAACGGCAATGGCTTTTTCGGGCTGATCGGCTGCAATGTATTCGACAGCAAGACTGGAAAGTGGCTCCGCATCACCCGGCTCCAAGGCAGCAAGCCGTCGGTAAAGCTCAATTGCACGCCCATAGTCACGCAATTGGTGAGAGAGCATAGCAAGAAATCCCAGATAATAGGTATTCCCGGGATTGAGCAAAACACTTTTTTCACTGTAGATACGAGCAGAATCGAGAACGCCGAGACCAACCCAGGCTTTCGAGAGGGCATAATGAATGGCCGCATTTGCGGGCTGAGCGTTCAGGAGCCTCCCATAACGCACTATGGCCTCTCTGTACTCCCCTTTTGCACTCTGCAACGAGGCGACAACAAACTCTCTTTTTGAAGCTTCAGCAAGAGAGTCCGATACCATACTGTCATAAAGCACCGGTTTTGATGCAGATGCAAACAGAAGAAGAGGGCAGAAAAGAGCTGCCAGTAGCATCAAAACGCTAAAATAGCGATAGTTATTGCGCAAAGTTGACCATTCAGCAATTCGGTGCCACATCGAACAAGGGATAGTCATGAGTTTCGGAACCGGTTGAAAAGCGTGCAAGCGCTTGACGGGTTGCTACCCGTCCCCTTGTCGTTCTTGTCAAATAACCCGCCTGGATAAGATAGGGCTCATAAACCTCTTCAATGGTATCCTGCTCCTCTCCCACCGAGACGGCAAGAGAGGCAATCCCGACCGGTCCTCCGTTAAACTTGTTGACAATGGTCTCCATGATTTTTTTGTCCATTTCATCAAGGCCCTCCTCATCAATTTCGAGACAGTCAAGGGTCTTGATGGCAATGGTACGGTTTATCAGCGCCGCGCCATCAACCTGGGCAAAATCACGGGCACGGCGGAGCAGGCGGTTGGCAATACGTGGAGTACCCCGTGAACGTCCGGCAATTTCCGATGCAGCTTCGGCATCAATGCCAATACCAAGAATGGAGGAGGCACGGATGATAATGCGCTCAAGAAGTTCCGGTGCATAGTAATCGAAACGGCTGTTTATGCCAAACCTTGCCCTGAGGGGTGAGGTGAGCAGACCGGAACGGGTCGTGGCCCCGACAAGCGTAAAGGGTTCGATACGCAACTGCACCGCCCTTGCTGAGGGGCCACTGTCGAGCATGATGTCGATGCGGAAATCTTCCATCGCTGAGTAGAGATACTCCTCAACCGTCGGCGGCATACGGTGAATTTCATCAATAAAAAGCACATCTCCCCTCTGCAGACCGGTCAAAAGTCCCGCAAGATTTCCCGCTTTATCGAGCAAAGGGCCGGATGTGGATTTGATGCTGCTCCCCATTTCTGATGCAATAATGTAGGCAAGCGTCGTCTTGCCAAGACCCGGAGGGCCTGACAGCAAAACATGGTCCAACGCTTCGCCTCGCATTTTAGCCGCAGATATAAAAACTTTTAAATTATCCGTCAGCCGTTGCTGCCCGGCAAAAGCATCCATACGGAGCGGCCGTATCTGCTCCTCGATCCTCGATTCAGTGGCATCAGGAGGTGTATTGAGCAGTTCTATTCTCAAGCAACAATCATTACAGGTTACATGGTCAAAGTTTTATGCGCGGATCAGCAACCGCATAGAGCACATCAGCAAAAAGATTGCCAAGCACGACCAGAGAACCGGCAACAAAGGTACTGGCAATAATCAGCGGATAATCTCTTGAAAAAATTGCCTCAACCGTTACGCGGCCCATACCCGGAAAGGCAAAGATCACCTCAATAAACAATGCTCCGCTGAAAATAAAAGGGAGCGAACTTCCCATAAGCGTAATCACCGGCAGCAAGGCATTTCGAAGAGCGTGCCTGAAAATAACCACCTTTTCCGGTAACCCTTTGGCCCTTGCCGTGCGAATATAGTCCTGCCGGATAACCTCAAGCATGCTGCCCCTGACATAACGGGCAATACCCGCAGCCCCGTTGATACTGAGCACCGTAAGCGGCAAAACAAGATGCCATAACCGGTCAAGCACAAATTCGACCGGGCCGAAACCCTCCGCTCCGATTTCGTTGAGGCCCGAAGCCGGAAAAAGAGGAAACTTCAGGGCAAAAAGAATAATCATCATCAAGGCAAACCAGAACTCCGGCATAGAATAAAAAAAGAGGAACGTCACGGTCAGAAAACGATCGAGAAAACTGTTCTGACGAACTGCGGAGATAATCCCGACAAGAATACCGATGGTAAAATTTGCAACCAGGGTAAGCCCGGCTATCGTCACCGTTATTGGCAACGCCTGGGCGATCACATCAAAAACAGGCTGCTGGGCACGACTGAAACTGCGACCGAAATCACCCTGCAGAACACTGGCAAGCCACTTGACATACTGTATCGGTACAGGATCGTTCAACCCATACTGCTCCCTGATTTGCTCGGCAACATTCGGACTGATCCCCGGCTGAATAAAAAAGGCCGCCGGATCACCGGGAGCAAGCCT
>CAINOO010000069.1 GCA_903851535.1 uncultured Chlorobiaceae bacterium
GAGAAAGCTGATAGAACAGGGCGCAAAAACTGAAATCATCAAGGTGGTGACCGGGTTAAGTGGTACAGCGATAGAAGATCTCGTGAAAAACATACAATAATTTTTGAATTTGAAACACGGGATGCCACTTGCCAGTTATCAGTTGTCAATTGTTTTCCAGAGTTCCAGATATCAGAGAATCAGAATTTCAGGAAGAGGAAGAATGACTGGAACGAATCACTCGAAAACCCACATTGAGGTTGACGTCGTTCACTACAATACTGCTATTGCTCTCTTGATGCCGTAACAACAGATAAAAGATGCTTGTCCAATGTCAATAACTCAAGCTTCAATGAGAGTGCCGTTGCTGCAATAATGGCATCTGGCAATTTAATTTTACGCTTTCTGCGTAACTCAATAACCCTGTTTTCAATCTCACTGGTCAGAGTGCAGTGGGTAAAATGGTTAAGTTTCTCCTTGATAAAAGACTCTTCACCATCGGTAATCCCTGGATATCCCAATAATTCCATTCGCGTCACAACACTGTAAAAGCACTCGGAAGAATAAACCTGTCGGGAGAATAGTTCCTCTATTACTATCGGATTTGACTTGAAGAGAGCAAGTATAAAATTGGTATCAAGAAGATATTTATTCCCACTCATCACGCAACCGTTTCTGGATTTCTAAAGGATCTCCGGAGAATGTAGTGGAAGTTTCCAGGCCACCGGCAATATCGATCAACACCTCTCTATTTGCTGTGCTTTTTTTCACTGTTTTATTCCGCAAAAACTCTGCAAAATCAAGAATTTCGGCAACAACCGACTCGGGAAGCTCTTGCGCTGTTTTATAAAGTTTTTCTGCTGTCGTCATGGTATGCCCCCTTTTCAACGATCGGTTACCTTATGCATCTATCTTTATTATACTCACAATACAAAGAAAATTCAAACTACAGTTCCCCCACCCAACCCCAAGGCGCATAAATGGTTGCGGGTATTGGCCTGCCGCGCATGGCCGACCCGCCCTGAAAGCTTGTTGCTGCGCATATTGGCCACCGCAACAAGATCGGTGAATTCAAGCAGGCTGTTTTCGAGGCAAACGGCAATGCTGAAACGAAAGCTCTTCGGAAATTTCCAATCCTCCCCATGTGAGTAATTCCTTGTTGAGTAAGCTTTTTTTCAGATTTCCAGATATCAGAGGATCAGATTTTCAGGAAGAGAAAAATGACTGGATCGAATCACTCGAAAACCCACATTGACGCTGACGTACCCCGGATTGAGGTTGACCCGGGAGGAGCAGCGCAGAGCATCAGCTTTATCACTATAATCCCCTCCGCGTAACGAACGCCACTCTTTATCATCATCATACCAATCCTCCATCCACTCACACACATTGCCCGCCATATCATAGAGCCCCTCAGGTGTCGCTCCCTCAGGATAACGGCCTACAGGTGTCGTTCCCCCCTCGTGATTGTTATAATTAGCCCG
Organism: uncultured Chlorobiaceae bacterium; assembly: GCA_903851535.1. GTDB lineage: Bacteria > Bacteroidota > Chlorobiia > Chlorobiales > Chlorobiaceae > Chlorobium. Next base: position 1,464 of record CAINOO010000069.1, read on the forward strand.
TGTTTTATCAGGCTTACCCTTCTCTTCGGGCCAGGGATAAAGTCTGCCCTCTTCTCCCGATGCGGCGTACTCCCACTCTACCTCAGTCGGCAACCGATAGAGAGCGCCATCGCTCTCAAGCAGCGAAAGCCAGAGGCACCAGGCTTTGGCGGCAAACCAGCTCACCCCGACAACCGGCTGTTCATCCTTGTTGAATCGCTTGTCATCATCATGAAATGAGCGAAAGCGGCTGACCAAAGCGGGTTCTTTTTTCAACCACTCGCTGAATCCCTCTATGCCCGATGCCAGCTCCTGCAAATTCTTTCGGTATGTTTCAACAGGCACTCTTTCAGCAAATTCGGGCTCTTTTGCATCAAGATAACTGATAAATCGCCGATAGTGCTGATTGGTCACGGTGAATTTTGCAACATACATATCATGCACCGTTTCCGGCTTTTTTGTGAGGGAGTAAGGGAACGTCCCGCCCTTGATAAAGATGTACTCAGCGCCGAGTTTGTCACGTTTCACCTCTACAACCACCTTCTGCTCTTTCGTCAACCCCGACTGTTTGAACTCCAATAGTGCCGCAATTGCCTCCGGCTTCCCGATATTTTTCAGGCACTCCTGCAGGTAGCGCTGCCGGTTCGGCGTGGTTGCCCGATCAAGCAGCTTCGTGCGCAGGGCATCAATCTTTCGCTGTGGCGCCTCCTCTACGAGAGCAATCAACAAATCCTGCTGCTTTTGGGTCAACTCTTCCGTCACCGGCGAATCGAAAAGCTTCCGCATAAAGCTGTCGAAGAGCTCTGCATCCTCAACATGACCAATGAAGAAGCGGAACACCTCTGTCCACCAGTCGTCGCCAAAATGGCTCACCAGCTTGTCGAGAGCATCCGGTTTGTGAATATTTTTCACCAATTGAACGCCAGCCAGATACTC
>CAINOO010000070.1 GCA_903851535.1 uncultured Chlorobiaceae bacterium
CAAGGAAGTGCTCTACCGACTGAGCTACATCAGCCTGACACACGAAAGAAAGGCAGTGGGTAGGGGAGGATTCGAACCTCCGAAGACAGAGTCGACAGATTTACAGTCTGTTGCGTTTAACCACTTCGCTACCTACCCATAACATTCAGAGCTGGTGATGGGACTCGAACCCGCAACCTGCTGATTACAAATCAGCTGCTCTACCAGTTGAGCTACACCAGCGCTCACTCAAAAAACAGGGCTGGTAATATAATGACTGGTTTCGAATATGCAAAGAAAAAAGAATTAATTTGTCAACGATCTTTCACAGCAGCAATAAAACCGGCGAGCCATATCACAATTTTTCTCGAAACCAGCCTTTGTGAAAATACCAGAATACGGTCAATCAAGGTGGGAAATACCCTTACACTGTTTTTCTCCAACCCCTTGAATGCTGCTTTGACGACCACGCCAGATTCCGACATCGGCAGACGAAGGTTTGCCCTGTTATGACCTGCACGTTCAAAAAAGCCGGTATTGATAAAACCGGGACAGACCGCGACAACCTTTACACCCGTGCCTTTCAGCTCCCCGTAAAGCGCCTCGCTGAGCGTTACAACAAATGCTTTGGTTGCCGAATAGAGTCCAAGACCAGAAACACCCTGAAGAGCACCAAGAGAGGCTACATTGATAATGCTCCCCCCTCTCCTTGCGACCATATCAGGCAAAAAAAGACGGGTAAGACGAGCCATTGCCATCATATTGACCATCATGACCTCCTCAAGCTTTTCAGTCGGAATATCGACGAAATCGCCTGCACGGGAGAGTCCCGCACAATTGACCAGAAAATCAATACCTGCACCCTGCTTTCGGCAGAACTCATAAATCCGGGCTGTACTTTGTGCATCACCCAAATCCTCAACACACACCTTCACCTCAACACCTCTCTGCTGCCGAAACTCTTCAGCAAGCATTTTCAGGCGGTCACCCGATCGGGCAACAAGCACAAGGTTATGGCCTCTGCGGGCAAATTCACGGGCAAAGGCTTCACCAATCCCCATGGATGCACCTGTTATCAGGGTAAACAACATGGAGGATCAACCCATTTACCCCGCTCTCTGATAAGATGGATAAGCCGGTCAACGGCATGCTCTTCCGAAATATTTTCCTCAACACACTCCCTTCCTACATAGAGACTGATGCGGTTTTTTCCAGCACCCACATAACCAAAATCAGCATCGGCCATTTCACCGGGACCATTAACAATGCAGCCCATAATGCCAATCTTCAGCCCTTTCAGATGCACCGTTCTCTGCTTGATGGCGGCAGTGGCCTTTTCCAACTCAAAATAGGTTCGGCCACAGCCAGGACAAGAGATAAATTCTGTTTTTGACATTCTTACCCTTGCACCCTGAAGAATATTGAATGCCAGATGAAGCTCGTCATCCAGAGAGAGTGTGGTATGAAAGGCGAGCATGTCGCCGATACCGTCGCAAAACAGTGTCCCTGCCTGCACTGAACTTTCGATCAACGTCTCCAGCCTGTCAGAAGCCTCGTTTTTGAAACGGACAACAACAGGATAGTCGAGAGCATGGGCGTTGAAGAGCTGTACCAGCCTGCGATAGACAAAAACAGGCTCTTTTGACAAAACAGAAAAACAGAGTTGCTGCACACCCCGGCTCCGACTCTTTTTTGCAAAATGGGCAAGCACCTCGGCTGGGACACAGTTTCCTGCACCATTATGGATAAAGCATAACTCGACAACGGCATGGCCTTCACCACCAAGAAGCTGTAAAAACTCCTCTCCAAGCCGCTCACCCTCAACAATATCAAATCGTACTTTTGAGACCCTGTCAAGCAACCGGGCAAAAAGCATGGCATCTCCTGTAGAGGCGACAACAAAGCGGCCCGCATCACCAAGCTTGCCAAGAAGGGCATCGAGTGCATCGAGTTCTTCGACACTGTTGACACGAACAGAAACAAACTCCGAACGAATGGAGTCCTCGGGCTTTTCCGGGGCAAGCCTTTGCATAACCTCATCAAAAACAGCATCAATCGCAGAAAGTTGGCCGTGCACTTCACTCTCGACTCTCGGCAGATTGTCTCCACCAATCACCATGCCTGCAAGTGCAATCCCGGAAGAGTTTCTGCGCTGGTAACAAAATGGATTGAAGGGCGGCAGTTCACTGGATGAAAGCGCCGTCTCCCGTGACTTCCTGTTGCGACTTTCAATCACATGTTTCAGCGGAAGAGCCCCTTTATCACCTTTGACAAGATGAAAGTCGTTATACTTTTTGACAAGCGCAAAACCGACGGCAACCTCATGAACGGGATCCTCCGTCAGAGAGACCCTGATAGTATCACCAAGCCCATCCTCAAGAAGCGCGCCGATACCCATAGCCGATTTAACGCGTCCCTCATCGCCATCTCCAGCCTCGGTGACCCCAAGATGAAGCGGATAAGCATACCGAAGCTCCGCATCAGCCTTTTTGGCAAGCAGCCGATAGGCCTGGATCATCACCCGAACATTGGAGGATTTCATTGAAAAAAGAGTCTCGTAATAGCCCAAATCCTCACTCATTCGGGCAAACTCAAGAGCCGCTTCAACCATCCCTTCCGGAGAATTCCCGTAGCGACTGACAATGCGGTCAGACAAAGAGCCGTGGTTAGTACCAATTCTCATGGAAACCCCGTTCTGGCGAGCCTTCTCAACCAAAGGAGCAAATTCGAGCTGAACACGCTCAATCTCTTTCAGATAATCATCTTCTGTATACTCATTGTTGCTAAACTTCTGGCTGGTGGCATAATTGCCCGGATTGATGCGAATGTTTTCAACAAATTCAACTGCCTTGAGGGCTGCACGGGCAGAAAAATGGATATCAGCAACAAGTGGAACCGCAATTCGATCCCGGCGGAGTTGCTCTCTGATAGTGCGAAGATTTTCAGCATCCCTCTCCGTCGGTACGGTAAGCCGGATGATTTCACAGCCGGCATCATAGAGCCGTCTGCACTGTCCAACCGTTGCCGCAGTATCCATCGTATGCGTATTGGTCATGGATTCCACCCTTATCGGCTGATATCCTCCCAATGCTATGTTTCCAAAAACTACTTCACGGGTTAATCGACGACGGTACTGGTACATTGAACTTATTGAGCTGTTACAGGAATAATTATTTCTCTCTGATGATAAAAAGCGTTTCTCCAGGCTTTCGGAAATTGTATCTCTCCCTTGCTGCCTTTTCTATACTATCCGGCTCAAGAGCATACCTGATGCGCTGTTCGTTCTCAATAATCCTCTTCTGCTCGGCCTTCTGCCGTTCAAGAAGCATATCGTGCTCAGCTTCCATGCGAAACCGCTTCACGATACCGTAATCGTCAAAAAGCATCGAAAAAATAAACAAGGCAAACGCCACCCTGAAAAAAAAATTTTTCGGATTGGAATGGATATACTCCCAGATTCTTTTGATAATCTTTCTCACGCATCAAAACGCTTTTATTTTCCTCATGCTGCCGAAGAGACAAGGAAGGGAAACGCAAAGGGAACCCTTGTTGACAAAGGGCTCCCTGCAAAAGTTTTTTATACCCGGAACGCCTTTCTTCCGGGGTAGCGAGCCTGAGCACCAAGCTCTTCTTCAATACGGAGCAGTTCGTTGTACTTTGCCATACGATCGGAGCGCGACAGACTGCCAGTCTTGATCTGACCCGCATTTGTTGCTACGGCAATCTGAGCAATCGTGCTGTCCTCGGTTTCGCCGCTACGGTGGCTGATGACCGACGTATAGCCATTTATTTTTGCAAGATCAATCGCCTGGAGGGTTTCAGTCAAGGTGCCAATCTGGTTAACCTTGATCAGGATAGAGTTTGCCACTCCCCGCTCGATGCCTTCAGCAAGTCTTTTACTGTTGGTAACAAAAAGATCATCTCCAACAAGTTGCACCCTCGAACCTATCTTGTCCGTCAACAGCTTCCATCCCTCCCAGTCGTCTTCAGCCATACCATCTTCAATGGAAATGATGGGGTAATCACTGGCCCATTTTTCCCAGTATTCAGCCATTTCAAGAGAGGTCAGTTCCCGTTTCGATGATTTCTTGAACACATAGCGTTTCTTTGCAGAATCATAAAACTCGGAACTTGCAGGATCAAGCGCAATCATCACCTGTGCATCACCAAGACCACCCTTGTCTGTTGGTGAGCCAATCCTGTAACCAGCTTTTCCAACAGCTTCAATCACCAACTCAATCGCCTCTTCGTTCGAACCCAGATTCGGAGCAAAACCACCCTCATCTCCAACCGAAGTGCTCAATCCCTTGCTTTTCAAAAGCGCCTTGAGCGCATGAAAAATTTCGGCCCCACAGCGAAGGGCGTCGGAGAAGGAGTCAAATCCGGCAGGCATGATCATGAATTCCTGGAAATCAACGGTGTTATCCGCATGGGCTCCACCATTGAGAACGTTCATCATTGGCACGGGAAGCGTGTTGGCCATAGTACCGCCAATATAGCGATACAGTGGAAGACCGGAATATTCTGCCCCGGCCTTTGCACAGGCCATTGAGACACCAAGAAGGGCGTTTGCTCCAAGCTTCGACTTGTTCGGGGTTCCATCCAGAGCAAGCAACACACGGTCGATCTCCTCCTGTTCGGTCACAAGCATCCCTTCCAAGGCATCATTAATAACGGTATTGACATTCTCTACCGCCTGAAGAACTCCCTTGCCGAGATAGACTGACGGATCACCGTCCCTGAGCTCCATAGCTTCATGAACACCCGTTGAGGCACCACTCGGAACGGCAGCACGCCCGAAAGAACTTTCAGTGTAGACATCAACTTCGACGGTTGGGTTTCCCCTTGAATCAAGAATCTGACGAGCGAAAACTTTACTGATAACTGGCATAAAACAATATATTTATGGTTTTTACATACTTTCCGTGCGTAAAGGAGCTGAATAAACACTTTTTCCTTTAGGGTACGGTGAAATATATCTTTTTTTCATAACCATTTCATTGTTCCCACAACTGCAAAGAAGACTTTTTTTTGTTTATTATTATTTTCCGGGTGGCTTTGCACCAACCAGCAGTGCTGCCTGTTATTTCGTCATCAGTCAAAAAAGGAGTTCTGCCATGCAAGCCGTACAACCGGATCAATTGCGAAACATTGTCATTACAGGCCATGCCGGAAGCGGCAAGACCATCCTCGCTGAATCACTTGCCCTGACCATGGGAGTCATAAACCGGCTTGGTACCATTGACGAGGGAAACACTCTCTCCGACTACTCTCTTGATGAGATTCAAAGAAAACACAGTCTGAACACCAGTCTTGTCAATGGGTTCTGGAATGACTGTAAAATTAATATGATCGACACCCCCGGTCTGCTTGACTTTCACGGCGATGTCAAGTCGGCAATGCGGGTGGCGGATACCGTCCTGATTACCGTCAACACCGCTTCAGGTGTGGAAGTAGGAACTGATACCATCTGGGAGTATACCAAAGAGTACTACAAGCCCACCATCTTTATTCTGACCAAACTCGATGCAGACCGAACAAACTTCAACACCACCATCCAGGCCCTCCAGGATCATTTCGGCCATCTTGTCACACCGATTCAGTTCCCCGCAGATGAGGGGCTCGGACACCACACCCTGATTGATGTCCTGCTGATGAAGCAGCTTGAATTCAATCCCGACAAAACTGGAGGAATGACCATCTCCGATATTCCCGATCATCATCAGAAGCACGCCGAGGAACTCCATCAGCAACTCGTTGAAGCAGTTGCCGAGACCGACGAAGTCCTCATGACCCGCTTTTTCGAAGAGGGAACCCTTACTGAGGAGGAGCTGAGGACAGGAATCAAATCGGCACTGGTTACCAGAACTTTTTTCCCCGTCTTCTGCACCTCCCCTTTGCACATGATCGGAACCGAGCGTCTGCTGAACGTCATCGTCAACCTCTGTCCCTCACCGATTGAAAGAGGACCGGAACATGCAATCTGCACGGTCGATGAAACCAAAAGCCTGATTCAACCCAACCCTGACGGAGCGACCATTGCCTTTATTTTTAAAACAATGTCCGAGCCGCGCGTTGGTGAAATCTCCTACCTGAGAGTCTATTCAGGCCACATCGAAACAGGTCATGAGCTGATCGATGTCCAGACAGGACAACTTGAAAAACTCGGTCAGGTATACACCATCATCGGCCAGAAAAAAAACCCCGTAGACAAACTGCTTGCCGGAGATATCGGCATGGTAGTCAAGCTCAAAGATGCACATACCAACGACACACTGGCCGACAAGGGAACCAGTTGCCGGATCAGCCCTATTATTTTTCCATTGCCCATGCTGGCAACAGCGATCATGCCCGTCACCCAGGGTGATGAGGAAAAAATTTCCGCGGGCCTGCATCACCTGCATGAAGAGGATCCCAGCTTTACCATTGAGCATGATGTTGAGTTCAACCAGACCATCCTGAAAACCCTGGGTGAAACGCATCTTGATACCATTATCAGCCGCCTTCAGACCAAGTTCAATGTTAAAGTTGACATAGCGCCCATAAAGATTCCCTACCGGGAAACCATACGGATACCATCATCCGCCCAGGGCAAATATAAAAAACAGTCGGGTGGAAAAGGACAGTATGGCGATGTCTGGGTAAAACTTGAGCCACTTCCCAGAGATACCGGTTTTGAATTTGCAAGTGAAGTTGTTGGAGGTGTTGTGCCAACGAGGTATCTGCCTGCTGTTGAAAAAGGTCTGAGGGAGGCTATTACCAACGGTATTCTTGCGGGTTATCCCGTCGTTGATCTCAAAGCCATTGCCTACGACGGCTCATTTCACCCTGTCGACAGCTCCGAATTCGCCTTTAAAATCGCTGCAAGCATGGCGTTCAAAAACGCCTTCGACCATGCAAAACCCTTTCTCCTTGAACCGATTTTTGCCTTGAATGTCTATGCTCCGGAACAATATACCGGTGAAATTGTTGGCGATATTTCAAGTAAACGGGGTAAAATTCTTGGAATGGATTCTGATGTACGGATGCAAATCATCCATGCACTCATTCCACAGGCCTCACTGACAACATTCCATCATGCACTGACACGTCTGACCCAGAGCCGGGCGCGATACTCCTATAATTTTAGCCATTACGAGGAAGCTCCACCTGATATCGCACAACAGCTCATTGCTGCAAAGAAACCATAAAACAGCGCAGCCCTAAAAAGCCCCGAACATCCGGGGCTTTTTATTTTACAGCAAACCAACTACCGACTTTATTTTAAGCCACCACACCATCCAGACAGCCTCACGAATATTCTGATGAGTCATTTTCGATTTGCCAACCGTCCGATCGACAAAAATAATAGGAATTTCCTTGATGATAAACCCTTGTTTCCACGCTCTGAAATTCATCTCAATCTGAAATGAATAACCCTGCGAGTTGATTTTATCAAGATTGAGTGCGCGCAATACCTCTACATTGAAACACTTAAAGCCGCTTGTCGGATCGGCCACAGGCATACCGGTAACGAGACGCGTATAGATACTCGCCATTTTGGAAAGAATCAGCCTGCCAAGCGGCCAGTTAACCACATTAACCGTATTGTTCATGTAACGCGACCCGATAACCAGATCAGCATCACTCATGACATCGAAAAAACGCGCTACCACAGCAGGATCATGCGAAAAATCGGCATCCATCTCAACGATATAGCGGTAACCCTTCTGCAGTGCAAACAAAAAACCGGTAATGTATGCCGTACCAAGCCCCAGCTTTCGTTCCCGAGTCATCAGATGAATCCCTCTCATCGTCAGTTGCATTGAACGAACAATCCCGGCAGTTCCATCAGGAGAGTTGTCATCAATGACAAGAATATCAACTGCAATCGGATAAAGCTCTTTGAGATCAGCGATCAGCTTGCCAATATTGTCTGCCTCATTGAAGGTTGGTATGATAACAAGGGTATGGCTTGCCTTCGCTGCATCATCACAGAGTGGCAGGGAGAGATTGTGCGGAGCAACATTATTTTGTAACGACATAAGTGTTAATGATCTTCAAAAAAAAAGCACTGCTTCCGGGGAGGCAATGCTTTTATAAAAAACAATTCACAAAACCAGGCTGCTCTTAGCGTACTTCCCTGTGAAAGCGGTGCAAAAACCTCAAATCAAAATCAAGTCTTTCGGGTGGAGTAAAGGTAAAATCAAGCACTTCACCGTCAGGAAGTACTTCGATAAGTGCTCCCGCAGGACATTCATCTGAAGAAAAACAGGCTGAACAGGAAATACAGGCATCCTGGTCAATATAAGCCCTGAAACCACCCTCCTGAACGTCACCATAAAACTTGTAGCCAATTGCATTGACTTTCGGCGGGCATTTGTCAAGACAAAGCCCACAACCAACACAGAGGTTTTCGATAATAAAATAGTGTGATTTCGCTCTCGGTGCCGCTTTTTTCAAAACAGGCTGAGCGGCAGCCGCTTCTACCGGTGCTGCTTTTGCCGCAGGTGCCACTTTAGCTACCGGAGCCGCCGGTTTCGCACCTGCTGACGGTTTCGCACCTGCCGCCGGTTTCGCACCTGCTGCCGGTTTCGCTCCTGCTGCGGGTTTTGCACCTGCTGCCGGTTTCGCTCCTGCTGCGGGTTTTGCACCTGCTGCCGGTTTCGCTCCTGCTGCCGGTTTTGCTTCTGGTGCGGGTTTTGCTCCCGCTACTGGTTTTGGAACCGGTGCCGGCTTTGCACCGGGAGCTGGTTTTGCGGCCGCTTTCTTGATCGGAAAAGCCGACTCCTGAGGCAAACCGCTTCTTCCAAGATTTACA
>CAINOO010000071.1 GCA_903851535.1 uncultured Chlorobiaceae bacterium
AACTCCAACGGTTCGCGATCAGCCGATGTGTCGAACATCGTACCGTCATCAAGCGTTCCGGTGTAATGAACTCTTACGGTATCCCCTTTTTTTGCCTGCGCCATGCACTCCTCCTTTTTTACTGATCAAAAACAGTTACCTCTTTACAGCCAAAATCACAACCTTTTCCATCCATCAACCGAGCCAGAAACGATCGGAATAGCCTGCGAAGCTATGGAAAAAAAGAAAAAAATCACCTTTTTTTATGCACCACCTGGCACTTTGCCCTGTTCCATCTCCATCGTCAGCTTCGGCAACCATCCGGGATAGTTATTCTTGATGAACTCAATCAACTGTTCACGTACCAGGCAACGTAATTCCCAAACATTGGTGGAGTTCGCCGCACTCACGAGCGCCCGTATCTCGACCGACTTGTCAGTGATATTGGTAATATGGAGTTTTGCTACACGACCATCCCAAAGAGGCGTTGAGGCCACAACCCGCTCCAGCTCATGGCGGAGGGTTGCAGGATTGACGGTATAATCAGTATAGAAAAAAACTGTCCCGAGCAACTCCGGCGAAGTGCGTGACCAGTTCTGAAAGGGACGATCAATAAACCAGGTAATGGGCACAATAAGGCGGCGCTGATCCCAGAGTTGTACAACCACATACGTGAGGGTAATTTCCTCAATCCGGCCCCACTCATTTTCAACAACAACAACATCATCAATGCTGATTGGTTGGGTGATGGCAATCTGGATTCCGGAGATAAGGGTTGTCAGGCTTTTTTGTGCCGCAAAGCCAAGGATCACACCCGCAATACCTGCGGAGGCAAGAATGCTCAGCCCAACCTGGCGAACCGTATCAAAGGTCATGAGCACACCAGCAAGAGCAAGAAGCACAAGCAGAACATTCACTATCTTGCGGGCGAGGCTGACATGGGTTGAAATTTTTCTCGCCGATTCGTTTTCACGAACTTTTGACGCATAGTGCTGAAGGATAAACTGCTCAAACACCATGAAAATCCTCATGACAAACCATGAGATGCCGATAATGGCCGCAATAAGGAGTGTATGGCTCAGCAACTCCCTTGTATCACCGGAGAGCGGCAGATAAGAGGGAAAGAGGGCCAGAGTGAGGAGAAAGAGGAGCAGCCGGAAGGGCCAGGCCAGAAGCTCCAAAGGAAGAGTGACCTCCCTGATTGAGGAGCGGATGGTCGCCAGGGTTCTGCGGAAGAGCGAATTTGCCCCAAGATAAACAACAAGGGCAGCCACAACAACAATCACCGGCAACAGGTAAGAGCCCTGAAGCAAATCCCGCACATTCACCATTATTTCCATAAGCACGCAACAAGGAGCTGCCCCCAGACCAAATGAGCCGGGGGGTGACTGGTTCCCTACCCTTTCAACCGGGCAATTTCACTTTTTGAACGACTCACACAATCCTCAATTGCCATACCGCCAAAATAGTTGCCCGTCAAGAGCAGACTCTTTTTTCCTTTCAGCAGTTGATCAGTTTTTTCAAGCCACTGGTGGTGAGCGAGCTGCAATGTTGGTACCGTGTTATGCTTGGCTTCGGTATGCTCTATCTTCGAGAACCCGACACCAAGTACCTCCGTGATGCGGCTTCTTTTGGTCTTTTCATCAAGGCCCGGTCGAAAATGAAAAACAAAACCACGATAGTTATCGTCAGGCACCGTATCGCGGGAGACCACCGAAAAAAAGACATCATCGGGTGAAATAAGAGCCGCAACCGGCTTCAGCTTGACATGCTCCTTGCGGACAATGACCCCGACAGAGTCAACATCGGCTGCCTTGAGCTGACCGAGATGTTTAGCAATATCAGGATTGCTCGCCATCAACAGCTTTGATGCGACTGAAGAGGGTGTTGCCAGAACAAGCGTTTTGGCAGAATACTCCCCACCTCCGGCACTCCTGATCTCATACAAACCATCTTTATAGATCACTGAGTTGACATCCTGGCTGGTAAAAACATTCAGGCCGCTTTTTGCAGAAATGGCACGGGCAACGCTCTGCAAGCCGTTCTTGAAGGTATAGTTCTTCAGCACATCTTTTCTTTTCTCCCGGCTTTTAAACATCATGTCGGCCGGAAAATCATCGGTTTGCTGTGAAGGTACCGCATTGAAAAAGTGGCGAATAACCTCCTGGTAATTCCTCTCCCCAACGATTTTTGTATAATAGGAGCGCACACTCAGACCGGTTTTCTTCAGTTTGAAGAGATTCGGAGCTGAAACAAGCAGTTCCGGAATATGGAGCTGAGAGACAATGGATTTGATTTTTCCGTTAACAAACAGGGTAAACGGCACTTTGGCACGCGCAATGATCGAATCCTTCATGCCGCACTCTTCAACAATATCAAGCAGATTCTGGTAAGAGCTGTAACAGGTGTGTGCACCAAGTTCCATCCAGAATTTTTTTCCATTTGCACTGTACTGGGGAGAGGCAAAAGAGCCTCCGATCGTATCACTTTTTTCAAGAAGTGTGGTTTTCATTCCGGCCTGCACACAGTAATAAGCAAGGCTGAGGCCGCTTATGCCACCGCCGATAACAACAACATCGTTTTGCATCATAAAAGGACAAAGAGTTTCGTGGGATGCGTTTAAAAAAAAGGTGAGCAGGTGCACAAAAAAAGCACCGTGCAGACCGGAAACAATCAAAAACTTCTGGCCCAATTTAGCGAAAACAGAGAAGAAGACCGCTTTTCTCAAGCCTGTTTTTCATCTTCGCGATAGTTTTGCGAGTAGCGTACATAGTTTTCGGGCGACTCCTCAATATTGCGCCGCTCGGCCTCGGTTATCGGGCGCATCACTTTCGCAGGAACACCGGCAACCAGCATTCCTGAGGGTACCGTAAACCCCTGCCTTACCAGCGAACCGGCAGCAACAATCGACCAGGGTTCAATGACACAGTCATCAAGCAGCACAGCCCCCATACCGACAAGCACATAGTCTTTCACCGTGCAGGCATGAAGCACGGCTCCATGACCGATGGTCACACAGTTTCCTATATGCAACGGACCAGTATCGTGCGTGACATGCAGCGTTGCATTATCCTGCACACTGGTTTTTTCGCCGATACGGATAGGACAGACATCACCCCGCACGACAGCATTAAACCAGACACTTGAATAAGCGCCAATTTGCACATCACCAATAACAAACGCACCATCCGTCATGAAAACCGTTTCATGCAGCTTCGGCCATACACCCCTGTAAGACATTACTTTTCCCATACAAACCTGATAATTTTTTCAACCATTAGAGATACATTTCCTCTCGTTTTAACCTGTTACAGCACCCTGTCACCAAACCTCGACTGGCTCCGGTGAACAAAACAAGAACCTCCCTCCGACAACAGTTTCAGTGACTGGGGAAAAACGATGACCTACTGAAGATAAAATATTTTTTTTTCACGAGTGGATTTATTAGATTTCGTCAAGAGTGTAGTTAAACCTAAAAAATCGAGCAGCCATGGTTAATATAAATGGGGTTTTTACCAACTGGGGACGGGCTTACGGCAGATTCGTGGAGGTCTTCATTGATGGTCACTGGTGGGTGATGGGTGATTACATGGAAAATGTTGGCAAATCAACAAAACGCCTGTTGAAGAATGCCTATCCATTCATTTATGGTGGCACCTCTTCTTCCTCCGTCTTCAGGGGTTCATCTCCGAAGAAGTCCGGTTATGCCAAACCGACCAAGGATATCGAAAGACGGTTCAAGGACTGAGCGGTTCGCTCCTCTTTCCGTTATCAGAATGTTTCATGGTAAAAAACGAGGTTTATGGCCTCGTTTTTTATTATGCCACCCACGCCTTTCTCCTGAAAAATCAACAACCACGGGTGAATCAACTTTATGGTACAAGAGCGAAACACTCCCTTTTCAGCACTGGCATGAAAGCAACCCTGAGCTGCAACAAGCTAAAAAAGATTTACAACAAACGTGAAGTTGTCAAGAGTTCATCCATAGAGGTGAAACAGGGCAAGATTGTTGGGCTTCTCGGCCCGAACGGTGCGGGAAAAACTACCACCTTCTACATGATTGTAGGGCTTGTGCGGCCTGACGGTGGCGATGTTTTTCTCGACAATGAAAACATAACCGCCATGGCGATGTACAAGCGTGCACGTCTCGGTATCGGCTATCTCCCGCAGGAAGCCTCAGTCTTCCGAAACATGACGGTCGAGGAAAACATCCTGAGCGTGCTTGAATTCACCTCCCTCTCCGAAGCAGCGCGAAAAGAAAGAACCGGCATGATGCTTGAAGAGTTGAACATCACCTCTATCCGCAAAAGCATGGGCTATGCACTCTCGGGTGGTGAACGACGGCGGACGGAAATAGCAAGGGCCCTGGCGCTCAACCCAAAATTCATTCTGCTCGACGAACCCTTTGCCGGAGTCGATCCAATCGCTGTTGAAGATATCCAGCAAATCGTTGAAGGGCTTGCCCGACGCGATATCGGTGTCCTTATTACCGACCATAATGTCCATGAAACCCTCTCCATTACAGACCACGCCTACCTGCTCTTTGACGGAAGCATCTTCATGCACGGCACCCCGGAAGAGATCGCGGCAAACCCGGTAGTCAGAGAGATGTACCTTGGGGAAAAATTCACACTCGACAGATATCAGACGACATCCATAGCGTCTACACCTCCCGTTAAATAACTATCTGTAATATGCCGAATTATAACTCTTCTTATTACAATAACGTCAATCTGGATATTCTGAATCTTATTCCGAATACAGCGGCTTGCGTTCTTGAAATTGG